>NZ_JAQUAL010000031.1:0-25208 GCF_028687295.1 Simplicispira sp. | reverse complement strand
ATCGCCGACTACATCGTTGGCTTCTACAACAGCGTGCGGCTGCACTCCAAACTGGGCAACTTGCCACCCAATGCCTTCGAGCAGCAATCGGCAATCAAACAACCTATCGTTGTGTCCGAAAAAACTTGACCAGCACACTATATGTGGGTCAACTGATTTTTCTGCATGAGGCTTGGGCCAATATCCATAACAAAGTGCCAAGGATGCGCAAAGCCACAGAGGAAGGTGGCGTTACCCACCACCGTACAGCCCGAACTTGAGCCCTATAACGTAAGTATTTGCCAAGTCAAAGAAACTACTACGCAAGATGGCACACGCACTAGGCAGACAATCGGACAGTTGCTGGATTTTCTAGGTGGGTTGGGTACGCTAACTATATCCGTCGTTGTTGCCATGGCAGCTCAGGGCAAAAACGCTCTAATTGCGTGTGTTTCGTGGGATTTTGCCCAAGGTTGCTGACTCCATTGGGGCGCGGCTCAGGTCGTTGTTCTCTGTGACCAGCAATTGCAGCATTTGCATGAAAGTCTTCTGCTGCTCAACAGAAAGCGGCGCCAGAATCAGCTCCTGTACCCGCCACATGGCAGGTAAAGTTTGTTGTAATAAAGTTTCCCCCTCCGTAGTCAGGCAAAGCAAACGCACCCGTCTGTCGTCAGGCGAAGCGCTTCGTGTGAGCAGTTCACGAGCTTCCAACCGATCTACGACACCTGCTGTTGTGGATGCGTCCAACGCAATCATCCGCGCCAGGGTGCGTTGGTCTATGCCCGGATAGTCATGCACAGTCTGTAAGGCGCTGTATTGCACAGGGGTCAGGCCTGACGCCTGAACTTCCTGATGAAAAATGCCCGTCGCAATCTGGTGCAGGCGTCGAATGGTATGACCAGGCAGGCTTTGCAGGCTGGATGGATAGATTGAGTCTTGCGAAGACATAGGCCGTTTTTTCTTAAGGGCAAACCCTGAGTATGTTGTTTCATCCTAGCATTACACTAATTGTCAGTATGCTGATGATTTGTGTACTTTATTCTGGGAGCAAGTATGACAACAGAAAAGCCATCGAATTTGCCCGTTCTTGTCGCTGGTGGGGGTATAGGCGGTCTGGCCGCTGCTTTGGCTTTGGTTCGCCAGGGTTTTCAGGTCATGGTATTCGAGCAAGCACCTGAAATTGGTGAAATTGGAGCCGGTATCCAGCTTGGCCCGAATGCTTTTCACGCATTTGATGCCTTGGGTATCGGCGAGAAAACGCGCAACCGTGCTGTCTATACGGACTACATGGTGATGCACGATGCCATTGATGAATACCAAGTGGGGAAAATTGAAACCGGCGAGATGTTCCGCCAGCGTTTTGGGAATCCTTATGCCGTGATCCACCGCGTAGATATCCACCAATCCTTGCTGGAAGGTGCGGTGGAAACGGCGCGAGTGCAGTTCTTCACCAACACCCGCATTGAGAAGGTAGAGCAAGACGAGGCCACCCACATCGTGACTGCGATTGACCAGAACGGCAAGCGCTGGACAGGCCAGGCGCTGATTGGTGCAGATGGCGGTAAATCGGTGGTGCGCAAGCAGTATGTCAACGACCTGCCCCGGGTCACAGGCCATGTCGTCTATCGCGCGGTGGTGGAAAAGTCGGAGTTTCCTGAAGATTTGCGCTGGAATGCTGCCAGCTTGTGGGCTGGCCCCAAGTGCCATCTGGTTCACTATCCGTTGCGTGGTGGCGAGCAATACAACATCGTGGTCACCTTCCACAGCCGCCAGCAAGAAGAGTGGGGCGTTACCGATGGCAGCAAAGCCGAAGTGGAAAGCTACTTCCAGGACATCTGCCCGAAGGCACGCCAGCTGATCGAACTGCCCAAAACGTGGCGCCGCTGGGCCACCGCAGACCGCGAGCCCATCGGCACCTGGGTATTTGGCCGCGCCACCATTTTGGGCGATGCTGCACATCCCACCACGCAGTACATGGCCCAGGGTGCCTGCATGGCACTGGAAGATGCCGTGACGCTGGGCGAGGCGCTGCGCGTGCATAACAACGACTGGGACAAAGCACTTGAGTTGTACCAACGCTCGCGTGTGGCCCGAACAGCCCGCATCGTGCTGTCAGGCCGTGAGATGGGGCGCCTGTACCACGCTGCCGGGGTGGAGCGCCTGGTGCGCAATCAGCTGTGGAAAGGCCGCAGCCAGGAGCGTTTCTACGATGCCATGGAGTGGCTGTATGGCTGGAACGTCAACAACTGCCTGGCCCAGGACTGAGCCTGCTGCTCCATTCACCCTCCCACCAAGGAAGCGCTATGCAAAGCCATGACCGTTTTGACACCCTGGGCCGTCTGGAAGACCTGCCCCAGGACTACCGCGATGCCCTGACGGCACAAAACCTGGTGCCACTGTGGCCCAGCCTGCGCGCAGTGCTGCCACCCGAAGTGCCCACGCGCAGAACACAGCCCACTTTCTGGTCATACCAAACCCTGCGCCCTTTGTTACTCCAGGCGGGCGAACTCACCCCTATCGAGAAAGCCGAGCGCCGCGTGCTGGTGTTGGCCAACCCCGGCCACGGGTTGGAAAAAATGCAGGCCAGCGCGGCGATGTACCTGGGCATGCAATTGCTGCTGCCGGGTGAATTGGCACCGGCGCACCGCCATACCCCCAATGCCGTGCGCATGGTGGTGGAGGGCGAGGGGGCCTGGACGCTGGTCGATGGCGAAAAATGCCCTATGCAGCGTGGTGACCTCATCCTGACCCCCACTGGCCTGTGGCATGAGCATGGCCACGATGGCACTGGGCCTGTGGTCTGGCTGGATGTACTGGATTTGCCGTTGGTGTATTACATCGAGGCGTCTTACCACTTGGAGGGGCCGAGCCAGAGCATCCAAGCAGGCGAAGGCGCAAACCAGTACGCGCGCGGTGGTCTGCGTCCCACGCCGGTGTTTGAGCGCAGCAACAAGGCTTATCCGATGTTGCGCTACCCCTGGTCGGAGGCCCGCGCTGCCCTGCTGGCCATAGCCGCCGACCCGGCGAACACCGAAGCGGTTCAGATCACCTACGTCAATCCTGAAACCGGTGCCGATGCACAAAACATTCTGGGTTTTTACGCCCTGATGCTGCGCCCTGGCCAGACGCTGCGCTTGCCGGTTCGCTCGCCCGCCGTGGTGTTCCACCAGATTGAAGGCCAGGTCGAAGCCACCATGGCGGGCCAGACCTTTACGCTGGCCGAGGCCGATACCTGCTGCGCACCCGGCTACACCGCCACCACGCTGTGCAACCTGTCGGCAGACCAGCCCGCTTTTGTGTTCATGGCCGACGAGTCGCCGCTGCACCGCAAGCTGGGCGTGTTGGAAAACCGGGGCTGAACCCCGACACTTCTTCCAGCTGGGGTGGCAGCCCTGCGCCCTGGCTTTTTCTCGTTTTTTGAAGCAATACACAGCATGACTACCTACCTCTGGAATCCGCCCGCCGTCCAATCCCTGCCCGTGCGTGGCAAAACCGAACGCCTGCCCGTCAACCGCCTGTTTTTTGTGGGCCGCAACTACCACGCGCACGCCGTGGAAATGGGCAGTCCGGTGGACAAGGTGGCCGAGCGGGCTTTTTACTTCACCAAGTCCCACCACAGCTTGGTCGAGTCCGGCGCTACCGTGCCGTACCCGCCCGAAACCAAAAACTACCACTACGAAATGGAACTGGTGCTGGTCATCGGCAAAGCCGGTTTTCGCATCTCTGAAGCCCAGGCCCACGAACACATTTATGGCTATGCCACCGGCCTGGACATGACCCGCCGCGACCTGCAACTGGTGGCCCGTGAAAAAGGCCGCCCCTGGGACATGGGCAAAGACCTGGAACAAGGCGCGGTGTGCAGCGAGGTGGTGCACATGCCCGGCGTGGTACTGGACAAAGGCGAGATTGAACTCGCCGTGAACGGCGTAACCAAGCAGAAGTCCGATCTGAGCAAGCTCATCTGGAATATCCGCGAAATCATTGCCGATCTGTCGCTGTACTACCACCTGCAACCCGGTGACCTGATCTACACCGGCACCCCCGAGGGCGTAGGCCCCGTGCTATCCGGAGACAAGATCACCGGCCACGTCGAAGGCGTGGGCAGCCTGGAGCTGAACATCGGCCCTGCCGAGTGAACCCGTGAGCGCAGGGATGGGTATCCTGCGCGGGCTGCCGATGCCCGTGCAGCCCCCCTGGTCACTTTTTACCTGAAGGAATTCAACCGATGAAGCTCTATAACTTCTTTCGCAGTGGCACCTCGCACCGTCTGCGCATTGCGCTCAACCTCAAGGGGCTGGATACCCAGTACATCCCGGTGGACTTGCGTACCGAGCAGCACCTGAAAGACGACTTCAAGGCCGTCAACCCGCAAATGCTGGTGCCCGCCCTGGCCACCGACGACGGCAAAGTGCTGATCCAGTCGCCCGCCATCATCGAGTGGCTGGAAGAAACCCACCCCAGCCCTGCTTTGCTGCCCACGACCGCCCATGAGCGCGCCCATGTGCGGGCACTGGCCGCTATCGTCGGCTGCGACATCCACCCCATCAACAACCGCCGCATTCTGGAATACCTGCGCCACCAGTTCGGTGCCGACGAGGCTGCCATCAATGCCTGGTGCGGCACCTGGATCAGCGCCGGTTTTGACGCCTACGAAGCCCTGCTGGCGCAAGACGCACAGCGCGGTCGCTTCAGCTTTGGCGATGCGCCCAGCATTGCCGATGTCTATCTGGTGCCGCAGATCGAGAGCGCGCGCCGCTTCAAGGTGGATTTGTCGCGCTGGCCGCTGATTGGTGCGGTGGACAAGGCCTGCGCCGAGCTCGATGCCTTCCAGCGCGCGGCGCCCACCCGCCAACCCGACGCCGGCTGACAAGCTGTGCGCCGCAGGGGGCTGGCAGAAAGTACCGGCCCCTTTTTTCTGTCATATAAAAAAACCACTCGGAGACAACCCATGACCGCCACTTTTGACCACCGCCATGCCCGCCGCAGCCTGCTGCTGGCCACCCTGGTTGCCGCTGCCAGTGGCAGCGCCTGGGCACAGCAGGGCAGTGATTTTCCGACCAAGCCCGTCACGCTCTATACCGCCTTTGCCGTAGGCAGCGGCCCCGATGCCGTGCTGCGCCTGGTGGCGCAAAAGCTGTCGCAAAACTGGAAGCAGTCGGTCACGGTGGACAACCGTCCCGGTGGTGGTGGCTTTATCGCCATGGAAGCGGCCCGCCGTGGCGCCGCTGATGGCTATACCCTGTTGCAGCTCGACAGCGAACACCTGTCGGCAGTACCGCACCTGTACAAAAAGCGCAACTTCGACACCCTGAAGACTTTTGAAGCGGTGGCGCCCCTGTTCCGCACGCCGTTCATGGTGGCCGTCTCTGCCCAGTCGCCCTGGAAGAACATGACCGACTTGCTGGCCGCTGCCAAGGCCAAACCCAATGCCACCAGCTACGGCTCCTGGGGTGTGGGCAGCCCGGGGCACCTGGGTGCCGAGTGGCTCGACTCCCTCGCAGGCACGCAAATGACGCATGTGCCCTACAAGGAAGTCAGCCAGCTCTACACCAACGTCGCGACCGGGGACGTGGCCTGGAGCTTTGCCAGCATTCCTTCCAGCCAGGGCGTGTACAAGGCGGGCAAGATCAAATACATCGCTGTGGCTGCGCCCAAGCGCATCCCGCAGTTGCCCGACGTGCCCACCGTGGCCGAAGCCGGTGGCCCGGCGGGCCTGGACGTGAACTCTTTTGTGGTGCTGGTGGCGCCCAAGGGGATAGCCCCCGCCGTGCGCGACCGCATCCACGCCGATGTGCTCAAGGTGCTGGCCGAGCCCGAGGTGCGTGAGCGCTTCAATACCTTCGCTTTCGAGCCGCTGTCGTGGAGCCTGGACGACATCGCCAAGAACGCCGCCACCAAGTCCACCCAGTACCAGCAGCTGATCCAGCGCGCCAATATCAGCCTGGACTGAAGCGCCGCGCCTTCACCGCCAGATGCTCCCGGTGCAGTGCGGGGCCTGGCCAGGCGCCCGGCCTGCACTGGTGCCACCTGCGATAGCGCCTGCAGCGCTGCAACCGCAGCGGTGGCAGCGGTGGCAGCGGATATTTGCTATTTTAATGATAGCTGCTTGCGCACTACAGGCGGGCGTTAGAGGCCTATTTGGCTTGATTTTTACCAGCCGTTAGCGCCTGGGCTATCCAGCTGTCAAACGTCTTTTGGTGGGCCTTGATCCAGCCGTCCACGTGGCGCTCCACGTCTTGCTCTTTGTTTTCGCCGCCGTGCATGCGCTGGTTTTGCGCGTTGATGTCGCCCACGGGCAGCTGCATCACGGCAAACAGCTTGGCCGCTGCCGGGTTTTGCTGCACAAACTGCTGGTTGGCCACGATGCGCTGCACGTTCACCACAAAGCCATAGTCGCGGCCATTGGCCATGCGGGTGCTGGTTTTGGAGGCATCGCCCTTTTGCGCTGAAAACGGCACTTCCAGAAACACCACGTCCTTGCCCGGGCGCAGCACGTTGCTGATCCAGTAGGGCGTCCAGGTGTAGTAAAGAATGGGCTTGCCCTGGCGGTAGCGTGCCATGGTGTCGGCCATCAGCGCGGCGTAGCTGCCTTGGTTGTGCGTGATGTTGCTGCGCAGCTGGTAGGCATCAAGGTGGTGCTCGATGGCCAGCTCGCAGCCCCAGCCGGGGTTGCAGCCGGTCAGGTCAGCCTTGCCGTCGCCGTTGGTGTCAAACAGCTGGGCGATTTTGGGGTCGCGCAGTTGCTCGATGTTGGTGATGTGGTGGGCATCGGCGGTTTTTTTGTCGATCAGGTATCCCTGCAACGATTGGGCCACGTAGGTGCTGTTGCGCCAGATTTTGGCCTCGCCCCCCGCGTTCTGGAAGAAAGCTGCGTGCAGCGGATCCCAGTGGTTGGCCAGAAACGTGGCGTCGCCATTGGCCAATGCCAGGTGGCCGGTGGCGTACTCGGTTTCTTGCGCAGGCTTGACGGTGTAGCCCAGTTTTTCCAGGGCGCGCGACACCAGCAGCGACTGGAACAGTTCTTCGGCCACCGAGCTTTTGATGGGCTGCACCGTGATGCTCTTGCCAGGCAGGTCTTGGGCCGCGCCGGGGCCAGACAGGCCCAAAGCCAGCAGGCCGGTGGCGAACAGGGCGCGTGCAAAAGTGCGGGTTTTTTTCATCCGGGGGTACTCCTTGGGGTGGCAAAAAACAGGGAAAACAGTCAGTGGGGGTGTGCCGCCGTGGTGGCAGGCGCTGGGGCCGAACAGGCCGCTGCCGTGGCTGGGGTGCGGCGCCGCTGCCATGCCCGCAGCACCAGCCCGGCAGGCCCGGTGTGCCACCAGTGGCGCACGCCCCGGCGCGGCTGGCCCATGGCCTGGGTGATGCGGTCGAGCGTGATGGCCAGCAGCACGATGCCCAGACCGCCCACGGTGGCCAGGCCCATGTCCAGCCTCCCGATGCCGCGCAGCACCATCTGGCCCAGGCCGCCCACGGCAATCATGGAGGCGATCACCACCATGGACAGCGACAGCATCAGCGCCTGGTTCACCCCCGCCATGATGGAGGGCAAGGCCAGCGGCAGTTGCACCTTCAGCAGCAGTTGCCAGGGCGAGGCGCCGTAAGCGCGCGCTGCCTCGATCAGGTCGGGGCGCACCTGGCGGATGCCCAGGTTGGTCAGGCGCACCAGTGGCGCCAGTGCAAACACAATGGTCACGATGACGCCTGGTACGTTGCCAATGCCAAACAACATCACCACCGGCACCAGATAGACAAAGGCGGGCGTGGTCTGCATGGCGTCCAGAAACGGGCGCATCCAGCGCTGGGCGCGGTCGCTGGCGGCCAGCACAATGCCCAGCGGCAAGCCAATGACCACGCAAAACACCAGCGATGTCAGCACGAGCGACAGCGTGACCATGGCTTCGGGCCAGATGCCCAGCAGCGCCACCAGGGCCAGCGCGGCCACGCTGCCCAGCGCCAGCGCGCGGCCCGCAAACTGCCAGGCCAGCAACCCCAGCAGGGCGATCATGGCCAGCGCGGGCATGCCCGTCAGCAGGCCCTCCACCCCGGTCAGGGTGCTGTCGATGGGGCCGCGCACGGTCTGGAAGAACGGGCGAAAGTGCTCTACCACCCAGCCCAGGCCCTGGTTGATCCAGGACTCGATGGGCAGGTTGCCGTCCAGCACCGTTTGCAGCAGCGATGCTCCATCGCCCGTGTGGGCGCCTGCACTGGTGCTGGCCAGGTCGGTGCCGCCGGTCTGGGCCGGGGCGTTGAGCCAGTCGCTGGCGCTGGCTGCCTCGCTCGCGGGTACGCCATCGGTGGCGGTGGCGCTATCGGCAGGGGCCGTGATGCTGGCC
Source organism: Simplicispira sp. (assembly GCF_028687295.1). Classification (NCBI taxonomy): domain Bacteria; kingdom Pseudomonadati; phylum Pseudomonadota; class Betaproteobacteria; order Burkholderiales; family Comamonadaceae; genus Simplicispira; species Simplicispira sp. The sequence goes on along the minus strand of NZ_JAQUAL010000031.1, from coordinate 16,896 downwards.
CAGGGGTCGGCCTCTGTGGGGGCGGCCTGCACGTCGGCGGTGGCACTGGTGGCGGGTGCATCCCACGGGGTGACGGCGCCGCTGGAGTCGCTGGCGTTGGCCCACGGGTCGGTGTCGGCGGGGGCAGGCAGGGTGGTTTCAGGTGTTGGCGTGGCGGTGTTCATGCGGGGTTCCTGGCCGTGGTTGCAGCGGGCTGGTCGGGAGAAGAGGGCGGCACCGCCGGGGTGTCGCGGTCGAGAAACTTCAGCAGCGTGGTCTTGCTGATGGCGCCCAGAAAACGGCCCCCATCGCCCACCACGGGCAAGGCGCACGGCGCCTGGGCTACCTGGCCAAACAGGTTGGCCACCGGGGCATCGGCGGCAATGGGCTCAATACCGGGCACAAAAGCGTGTTGCAGCCCCAGCGGGCCGACATGGCCGTCGAGCGCGCAGCGCAGCGAATCGGACGACACCGTGCCCAGGTAGCGCTGGGTGGGGCTGATGACGTAGGCAAAGTCGCCGTCCTGCTCTTCGAGCTGCTTGAGCGCGGCGCGCGAGCCCCGGTCGCTGTGTTCGCTGACCACGGTGAAGCGCTGGCGGGCGATGTCGCTGGCCTTGAACACGGCAGCAGCATCCACGCCGCGCACAAAACTGCGCACGTAGTCGTTGGCGGGGTTGCGCAAAATATCGTCGGGTGTGCCCACCTGCACCACCTGGCCGTCTTTCATGATGGCGATGCGGTCACCAATGCGCATGGCCTCGTCCAGGTCGTGCGAGATGAACACGATGGTGCGGCGCTTGACCTGTTGCAGGCGCATCAGCTCGCTTTGCATCTCGGTGCGGATGATGGGGTCGAGTGCCGAGAACGCCTCGTCCATCAGCAAAATCGACGGGTCGGAGGCCAGCGCCCGCGCCAGCCCCACGCGCTGCTGCATGCCACCCGAGAGTTCATCAGGGTAGCTGGCGCCCCAGCCAGCCAGGCCCACCTGCTCCAGCGCCAGTGCGGCCTGGCGCTGGCGCTCGGCGCGCTCCACGCCCGCCAGCTCCAGGCCAAAGGCGGTGTTGTCCAGCACCGTCATGTGCGGCATCAGCGCAAACGACTGGAACACCATGCTGATGTCCTTGCGCCGCAGCGCCCGCATGTCGGCGTCCGGGAGCTGGTTGATGTCCACATCGTCCACCAGAATGCGCCCGGCGGTGGGCTCGATCAGGCGGTTGAGCATGCGCACCAGCGTCGATTTGCCCGAGCCCGACAAGCCCATGACGACAAAAATCTCGCCCGCGCCAATGGTGAAGCTGGCATCGAACACGCCAATCGAGTGCCCCGTGCGCGCCAGGATGTCGTCTTTGCTGTGGCCCTGGCGCAGCAGCGCCAGCGCGGTGTCGGGCGCATCGCCGAAAACCTTGAACACATGTTCGATGGTGATTTGTTTGGCCATGCAGGCAGTTCTCCTCAAAGGTGGGTGCAGTGCCGTCCAGGCCAGCGCCCGGAACGGCACGTACGCCCGTGGGTGCAGATGCACACAGAACAAAATGAAAGGGCACCGTGCCGGTGCCCGCAAGGCCCGCAGGCAGCGTTGCCGTGCGGGGCCTGTCGGAACGTTTCGAGTCGCAAAGGGGTCTGCAAAGACCCCTGGGAGGGCCGGCACGTTAGCTAGGGTTTACGTGCAGACCAGGCCGCCAGGGCGGCGATGGAAGGGGGACGCGAAGTCCGTTTTGACGATGGGCCTTGACCGTTGCAAGGCGCATTACCTGCGTTGCAGGTTGTAAAACATGCATAAAGTATATGGATTGATGTTTTTTGAGTCAAAACACAGGTTTTTCAAAATCACGTATCACGCGCTCGCGTAGCACTGCGCCGCCGCTGCGTGGCCCGGGCTGGCGCCAGGTGCTGTGTAAGGTTCGTGCCAGTCAGTGGCCTGTAAGTGCAGACGCCCAAAGTAATGCAGCTTTTTCAATGACCCAGGAGACAACACCATGAGTGCGCAGACATCCGCCATCCAGTCCACCCTCGTAGAAAACCGCGTTTTCCCGCCTTCTGATGCCACCGTGGCTGCCGCTCGCATTTCTGGCATGGCCGGTTACGAAGCCCTGTGCGCCGAAGCCGACAAAGATTACGAAGGTTTCTGGGCCCGCCTGGCCCGTGAAAACGTGGTCTGGAACAAACCCTTCACGCAAACGCTGGACGAGTCCAACGCGCCGTTCTACAAGTGGTTCCAGGATGGCGAGCTCAACGCCTCGGCCAACTGCCTGGACAAGCACATCGGCACCCCCACCGAGAACAAAACCGCCATCATCTTTGAGGCCGATGGCGGCGAAGTCACCAAAGTCACCTACAAAGAGCTGCTGGCCAAAGTGAGCCAGTTTGCCAACGTGCTCAAGGCCAAGGGCGTGCAAAAGGGCGACCGCGTGGTGCTGTACATGCCCATGACCATTGAAGGCGTGATTGCCATGCAGGCCTGCGCCCGCATTGGCGCCACGCACAGCGTGGTGTTTGGCGGCTTCTCTTCTAAGGCGCTGCACGAGCGCATCCAGGACGCTGGCGCCGTGGCCGTGGTCACCGCCAACTACCAGATGCGCGGCGGCAAAGAGCTGCCGCTCAAGGCCATCGTCGATGAAGCCCTGGCCATGGGCGGCTGCGAGTCGGCCAAGAGCGTGATCGTGTTCCAGCGCACCCCCACTGCCGTCAACATGGTGGCCGGGCGCGACAGCTTCATGCACGAAGAAATGGCCCAGCAGTCCACCGAGTGCGCACCCGAATTCGTCGGCGCCGAGCACCCGCTGTTTGTGCTCTACACCTCGGGCTCCACCGGCAAACCCAAGGGCGTGCAGCACAGCACCGGCGGCTACCTGCTGTGGGCCAAGCTGACCATGGACTGGACGTTCGACCTGAAAGACAGCGACATCTTCTGGTGTACCGCCGACATCGGCTGGATCACCGGCCACAGCTACGTGGCCTACGGCCCGCTGGCTGCGGGCGCCACGCAAATCATCTTTGAAGGCGTGCCCACCTTCCCCAAGGCCGACCGCTTCTGGAAGATGATCGAAAAGCACAAGTGCACCATCTTCTACACCGCGCCCACGGCGATTCGTTCGCTCATCAAGGCCGCCGACAGCGACGAGAGCGTGCACCCCGCCCGCTCTGACCTGAGCAGCCTGCGCATCCTCGGCTCGGTGGGCGAGCCCATCAACCCCGAAGCCTGGATGTGGTACTACAAAAACGTGGGCGGCGAGCGTTGCCCCATCGTCGATACCTTCTGGCAAACCGAAACCGGCGGCCACATGGTCACGCCGCTGCCGGGCGCCACGCCGCTGGTGCCGGGCTCTTGCACGCTGCCGCTGCCGGGTATCCAGGTCGCCATCGTCGATGAAGCTGGCCACGACGTGCCCAACGGCTCGGGCGGCATCCTGGTGGTGAAAAAGCCTTGGCCTTCGATGATCCGCACCATCTGGGGCGACCCCGAGCGCTTCAAAAAGAGCTACTTCCCTGAAGAACTCAAGGGCTACTACCTGGCGGGCGATGGCGCTGTGCGCAGCGAAGACCGGGGTTACTTCCGCATCACGGGCCGCATCGATGACGTGCTGAACGTCTCGGGCCACCGCATGGGCACCATGGAAATCGAATCGGCCCTGGTGGCCAAGAGCGACATCGTGGCCGAAGCCGCCGTGGTGGGCCGCCCCGACGACCTGACCGGCGAGGCCATCGTGGCCTTCGTGGTGCTCAAAGGCCCGGTGCCCACGGGCGACGATGCCAAGGCCCTGGCCAAGGAGCTGCGTGATTGGGTGGGCAAAGAAATCGGCCCGATTGCCAAGCCCAAGGAAATCCGCTTTGGCGAGAACCTGCCCAAGACCCGCTCGGGCAAGATCATGCGCCGCCTGCTGCGCGGCATTGCCAAGGGTGAAACCATCACCCAGGACACTTCGACGCTGGAGAACCCTGCCATCCTCGATCAGCTGTCCAAAACCAACTGACGCACACGGCGCCGCAAGGCGCCAGTGCCTGCCAAAGACCCGGCCTGCGCGCCGGGTTTTTTGTGTCTGTCCGATATGGGGTCAAAAGTGCCTCAAGCCCTTGTGTAGCAAGCGCAGGAAGCTATCAAAATAATTCGTTCCTAAACCCGCCCCATCACCAGCATTACCAGCAGTACCAAGACCAGCAGGCCGACAACGCCGCTAGGCCCGTACCCCCAACTGCGGCTGTGGGGCCAGGAGGGGAATGCGCCAATCAAAATCAGAACCAAAATGATCAATACGATGGTGCTCAAGCCCATGATCAACTCCCGAAAAATGGTGATGAATAACCGCTGAGGCCCGTCTGGATGTTCCTCAGGTCCAGGGCCTCAGGGCGCTCAGGGCTTGGCAGGCACCACGATGACGGTGCCGCTGCCCGTGTTGCCCGTATTGCCGGTGTTGCCACGCGCGCCCGTAGTGCCCCTGGCACCTGTGGCGCCAGTGGCTCCGGTATCGCCTTGGTAGCCGGTGGCGCCCTGGCTGCCCGTGGCCCCGGGCATGCCGTCCGAGCCGGTACTGCCGGTGCTACCCGTACTGCCTGTGGCGCCGGTATAGCCCGTATTGCCCTGGCTGCCCGTTTCCCCCTGGGCGCCGGTGCGCCCGGTGTAGCCCGTATTGCCGGTGTTGCCCTGCGGCCCCATGGGCCCGGTGCAGGCGCTCAGACCGAGCAGGGCAGTGATCAAGAGAGTGGGCATTAAATAAGTCATGGCGCTTCCTTTGGTATTGCATGCAGCCAAAAAAGCCGCATGAACCAATGTGGCGCCAGACACCGGGGGCGGTCTGTTCGCTGGCGCGCATAGCGCAGGCTGGCCCCCGGATTGCGCGCTTGTCCTACACAGGCGCTGCCCGCCCGTTGGCGGGCTCAATCGTCGATGGAGGCGCTCCAGCGGCTGCCCCAGTCGCGGGCGCGGTCGATGTCGCGGCGGTCGCGTTTGGTGGGGCGGCCGTCTTGCAGGGCGGCGGAGGGCTCGGGCGCCAGGCGGCGCTGTTCGGCGGCTTTTTCGCGCGCGCTGATGCTCTCGGCGGTTTCTTCGTAGAGCTGCTGCGCCACCGGGGCCGGGCCGCGCACGTGGCTCACTCCGCGCACCACCACCGTGCGCGGCACCTGGCCCTGGCGCAGGGCCACGGTGTCGCCCACACGCACTTCGCGCGAGGCTTTGGTGACCTGGCCGTTGATGGCCACGCGCCCCTTGTCAATCTCTTGTGCGGCCAGGCTGCGGGTTTTGAAAAAACGCGCGCACCACAGCCATTTGTCGATGCGTACCGTGTCTGTGCTGTTCATGGCGCCGATTGTGCCGCGCTGCTGAATGCGCTGGTGGGGCCGCTGTGCGCGGCTGCCTCGGGTGGGGCCTGCACCAGCACCACCACCGCATCCAGCCCCAGGGTGCGCTGGCCGCGCTGGCGGTTGGTCAGGGCGATGCTGGCGCCCAGGGCCTGCACGATTTCCTGGCAGATGGCCAGGCCCAGGCCCGAGCCGGTGCGCACGTCGCCCGCAGAAAACGGCTGGTACAGGCGCGCGGCCAGTTCGCTGTCTATGCCCGGGCCTTGGTCGGCCACGGTCAGCACCACGTGGCGGCCATCGCTGCGCAGCTCTACACCCAGCACGCTGGCCTGCGGGGTGTGGCGCACGGCGTTGTGCAGCAGGTTGCGCGCCAGTTCGCGCAGCATCCACTCGTGGGCGCGCACGGGTGCGGGGTCGGTGTGGATGCCAAAGTCCAGGTCTTTGTGCGCAATCAGCGGCGACAGCTCCAGGGCCACGGCGCGCAGCACCTCGTCAAAGCGCGTGACGGGCACCTGGGCCTGCTGGCGCAGCTGCTCGACCTTGGCCAGCGACAGCATCTGGTTGGCCAGCTGGGTAGCGCGGTCTACCGTGCCCTCAATCTCTTGCAGCGCCTGCTGCGGTGGCGCATCGCCGCGCATGGCCGACTGCACCTGCGTCTTGAGCACCGCCAGCGGCGTGCGCAGCTGGTGGGCGGTGTCGCGCACAAAGCGCTTTTGGTGTTGCAGCAGGTGTTGCAGGCGGCGCATGACCTGGTTGGTGGCATCGACCAGCGATTGCAGCTCGCGCGGCGCCGAGGCGGTGGCGATGGGGCTGAGGTCGCCTTCCGGGCGCGCTTGCAGTGCGGCACTGAGCTGGCGCACCGGGCGCGTGGCGCGCTGCACCACGGCCACCACGGTCAGGGCGATCACGGCCACCAGCAGCGCCTGGCGCGCCAGCGTGTTGCGCAGGATTTGCAGCGCCAGGGTTTCGCGCACCTCCAGCGTTTCGGCCACCTGGATCACGGCCATGCCGCGCCCCGTGGCGCTGGCCACGGGCTGCAACAGCACGGCCACGCGCACCTTGCGCCCGCGAAACTCGTCGTCATAGAAGTCCACCAGCGCCGCATACGGTGGCCGCTGCGGAATGCGCCCGCGCCACACAGGCAGCTCGCCATAGCCCGACACCAGCGCCCCTTGCAGGGTGGAGACGCGGTAGAACATGTGGCTCTGGTTGTCGGCCTCGAAGGCTTCGAGCGCGGAATACGGCACCGTGGCGCGCAGCGTGGCGGCCTCGTCGTAGCCGCTCACGTCCAGTTGCTCGCTGATGCTTTTGGCCGATGCCAGCAGCGTGCGGTCGTAGGCGGTGTGCAGCGATGTGAGCGTCTGGCTGTACAGGCTGAACGTGTTGAAGGCAATGAACACCACCACCGGCAGCAAGATGCCCAGCAGCAGCTGGCCGCGCAGCGACAGGGCGCGCCCCAGGGGCCAGCGCGCCGGGGCCGCAGGCGCGCTCATGCGGTGTCGGCCTTGAGCAGGTAGCCCAGGCCGCGCAGCGTCATCAGCGTCAGGCGCGTGCCCGCGAGTTTTTTGCGCAGGCGGTACACCACCACTTCGATGGCTTCGTACTGCACATCGAGCTGGCCCGGAAACACCAGCCCATACAGCCGCTCTTTGGCCACGGCGTGGCCGGGCTGCGCCAGCAGCGCGTGCATCAGGGCCAGCTCGCGCGGGGTCAGCTCCATGATGGTGCCGTTGAGGTAGATAGCGCCGCTCTCTTTTTCATAGCTAATGGCGCCCACCTGTATTGCGCTGGAGCCCGATTTGGCTTGAACTGCATCGTGGCTGCGGCGCACCAGCGCGCGCAGCCGCGCCTCCAGCTCATCAAGGTCAAAGGGCTTGGGCAGGTAGTCGTCGGCGCCCGCGTTCAGGCCCAGCACCCGGTCGCCCACGGTGCCGCGTGCGGTCAGTATCAGCACGGGCGTGCGCAGGCCGCGTGCGCGGGCCTGCTCGAGCACTTGCAGGCCGTCCATGCTGGGCAGGGTCAGGTCCAGTACCACGGCGTCGGGGGCCAGGTCTGTCCAGCGGGCCAGGGCGCTGCGGCCATCGCCTACGGCGGTCACGTCCATGCCACGGCGCGCCAGGGCGCGTTGCAGCGTGGCCTGCATGGTGGGGTCGTCTTCAACAAGGAGCAATTGCATGGTGGGCGGCACCTTAGCACCGCTGCACCGGGGGCAGGGCATGGGTGTTTTCCCTGAGCGCGCAGACAGCCGATTGACAGGATGCGCGCCCATCATTGCCAGCTTCGCCAAACACCTTGCAAGGAGACTGTCATGCGTCGCGATACCTTTTTGAAATCCCTCGCCGCCTTTGCCGCTGTCGGCGCGGGCGCGCTGCCGGTGTCGGCACAAGCGGCCAGCGCCATCAAGATGATGCTGCCCGCCAACCCCGGCGGTGGCTGGGACACCACGGGCCGGGCGCTGGGCAAGGCGCTGCTGGATGCGGGCGCTGCCGCCTCGGTCACCTACGACAACAAGGGCGGCGCTGCTGGCGCCATTGGCCTGGCGCAGTTTGTCAACGGCAGCAAGGGCGACCCGAACGCGCTGATGGTGATGGGCGCCGTGATGCTGGGCGGCATCATCACCGGCAAGCCGCCGGTCAATCTGTCGCAGGTCACGCCCATTGCGCGCCTGACCAGCGAGTACAACGTATTTGTGCTGCCCGCCAATTCGCCCTTCAAGAGCATGGCCGAGGTGATTGCGCAGCTCAAGAAAGACCCCGGCAGCGTCAAGTGGGGCGGCGGCTCGCGCGGCTCTACCGAGCACATCGCAGCGGCCATGCTGGCGCGCGAAGTCGGGGTAGACCCGGCCAAGATCAACTACGTGGCCTTCCGGGGGGGCGGCGAGGCCATTGCGGCCATCCTGGGCGGCAACGTGACCATCGGCGGCAGCGGCTACAGCGAGTTTGCCGAATACATCGCCAGCGGCAAGATGAAGCCCGTGGGCGTGACATCCAACCAGCGCCTCAAGGGGGTGGATGTGCCCACCCTCAAGGAGCAGGGCGTGAACGTGGAAATCGGCAACTGGCGCGGCGTGTATGGCGCGCCCGGCATCTCCGCAGAGCAGCGCAAGGCGCTGGTGGCCCTGGTAGAAAAAGCCGTCAAGAGCGCCGCCTGGGCCGATGCACTGCAAAAGAACGGCTGGACACCCGCCTGGCTGGCAGGCGACGATTTCGGCAACTTTGTCGATAACGAGTTCGCCAGCCTGCGCGCCACCATGGTCAAGGCCGGCATGGTCTGAGGCCGCGATGTCTGCTGCTCCAATTTCTGCGCCCTCTGCACAGGGCGCCTCTGCCGCGTCGGCCACGCGCGCCCAGGTGGCCGTGGGGGCCGGGGTGCTGCTGACGGCTGCCGCCCTGGCGGTGGGTGCCATCGACATCCCCTCCAACGCGGGCTACGGCGGCGTGGGCCCCAATTTTCTGCCCTGGCTGGTGGCGGCGGTGCTGGCCCTGTGCGGGGTCTTGCTGGTGTGGGAGGCGCTGTCGGGCGGTTTTCGCGCCATGGATGAGCCCAGCGGCGCAGCGCAGGCCAATGTGCCCGCGTTTGTCTGGGTGTCGGCGGGTCTGCTGTTGAACGCGGCGCTGATCGGCACGCTGGGCTTCATTATCAGCTGCACGCTGTGCTACCTGCTGGCAGTGCAGGGCCTGCGCCGCGCCAGCGGGCAGGACGCCTCCAGCGCCCGCGTCTGGGCGGTGGATGCGCTGACCGGCGTACTGATTTCGGCCCCGGTGTTTTGGGCTTTCACCAAGCTTTTGGCAATCAACTTGCCCGGACTCACGCAGACAGGGTGGCTGTGATGGACATATTGAACGCACTCCTGGCGGGCTTTGCCACCGCCGCCACGCCCGTCAACCTGCTCTGGGCGCTGTTTGGCTGCGCCCTGGGTACGGCAGTGGGCGTGTTGCCCGGCATTGGCCCGGCGGTGGCTGTGGCCATGCTGCTGCCCATCACGGCCAAGGTCGAGATCACGGCCTCGATGATCTTCTTCTCGGGCATTTACTACGGCGCCATGTACGGCGGCTCGACCACCTCGATTTTGCTCAACACCCCCGGCGAGACGGCCAGCATGGTCACCGCCATGGAGGGCAACAAGATGGCCAAGAACGGCCGCGCGGGTGCGGCGCTGGCCACGGCGGCCATCGGCTCGTTCGTGGCGGGCACCATCGCCACCGTGGTGGTGACGCTGTTTGCGCCCTACGTGGCTGACTTTGCCGTGCGCCTGGGCCCGCCCGAATACTTCATGCTGATGGTGCTGGCCTTTACCACCGTGAGCGCGGTGCTGGGCCAAAGCACGGTGCGCGGCATCACGGCGCTGTTTGTCGGGCTGGCGGCGGGCTGCATTGGCATGGACCAGATTTCTGGCGCGGCGCGCTACACCGGCGGCCAGATCGAGCTGCTGGACGGCATCGACATCGTGCTGGTGGCCGTGGGCCTGTTTGCCGTGGCCGAGGTGCTGTATGCCGCCATGTACGAGGGCCGCGTGGTCGAATCGCGCAACCCCATGGGCCGCGTTCACATGACGGCGCGCGACTGGAAGCGCTCCATCCCCGCGTGGCTGCGCGGCTCGGTGATTGGCGCGCCCTTTGGCTGCATTCCGGCAGGCGGCACCGAGATTCCGACGTTCCTGAGCTACGCCACCGAGAAAAAGCTGGCCAAGGGCGACGACAAGGCCGAGTTTGGCAAAGAAGGTGCGATTGAAGGCGTGGCCGGCCCCGAGGCCGCCAACAACGCCACCGTGACGGCGGCGCTGATACCGCTGCTGACGCTGGGCATTCCCACCTCCAACACCACAGCGGTGCTGCTGGGCGCCTTCCAGAACTACGGCATCAACCCCGGGCCGCAGTTGTTCACCACGTCGGCGGCGCTGGTGTGGACGCTGATTGCATCGCTCTACATCGGCAACCTGATGCTGCTGGTGCTGAACCTGCCCATGGTGGGCCTGTGGGTCAAGCTGCTCAAGATACCCAAGCAGCAGCTGTACGCGGGCATCCTGATTTTTGCCACCGTGGGCGCCTACGGCATGCGCCAGAGCGCGTTTGACCTGTTCTTGCTCTACGGCATCGGTTTGCTGGGCGTGCTGATGCGGCGCTTCAGTTTTCCGACAGCGCCCGTGGTCATCGGCATGATTTTGGGCCCGCTGGCCGAGGCACAAATGCGCAACGCCGTCGCCATCGGTGAGGGCAGCTGGAGCATTTTTGTGACCCGGCCCATGTCGCTGGGCGTGCTGGTGGTGGTGCTGGCCGTGCTGGTGCTGCCGCGCGCCATGGCCTGGCTGCAACGGCGCCGCGACTGGCCCCGCGAAGCCTGAGCTTCAGTTTTGAGCCAAATCGGCTGCCAGCGCTTGTTGGGCGGGCGCTGGCAGCTATCAAAATAAGAGTTTTTGAACAGCTGCCGAGACGGTCTCGGCGGTTTCTTCGTCGAGTGGCTGCGCCACCTGGGCTGGGTCGCGCGCCCAAGGCGCTATGCCTCGAACAATTCCGAGTGTGTTCCGGCCCGCAAGAAGTTGATCTGCTGATCCTCCAGATGGTAGATCAGCAAAAAGTCGCCGCCGATGTGGCACTCGCGGTAATCCATCCAATCGCCTTTGAGCGGGTGATCCAACCACTCGGGGCCCAGCGGCGCATCGTTGGCAATCAACAGCAGCATGGCCTCTTTCAGCCGATGCATGTCGTAGCGCCCAGAGTGGGACAACCGCTGCCAGTCCTTGCGAAAGGCCTTGGTGTAATCGGCCGCCCGTGGCAACACGGCGCGTTTACTGCTCGCCGGTTTTTTCGAGGTCATTGAGCAGCGCGTCAGCAGAATGGAAGCGTGCCGTGCGTGCTTGCACCATGGCGCGCGATTCCTCCATGGCCGCACGGGTTTGGGCGTTGGGTACCTTCAGTTCCAGCGGGAATGCTTGGTCGTTGACCACGCGCTTGAGCAAAATGCGTACGGCATCGGATATCGACAATCCCATGGCCGCCAGTGCTTCGCTGGCTTGCGCCTTGACATCGTCATCTACCCGGACATGCAACATTGATGTGTGTGCCATGGTTGAACCTCCTTAGTTCAGTCATTTTGTATCTCGTTTGATACTTGGTCAAATCAGATGTGCGGCCAAGCTGCCGTCTTGAAAAAACGCGCGCACCACAGCTTGCGATTTTTATTTTTAAGGTCAAATTGGTCTCTGGCCCTTATGAGACGTGCGCAAGCAGCTATCAAAAAAGAAGTGAAAAGCATTGCAGCAACCCCAGCGCTGGCAACGGTGCGGGGGGACATATCGGGCAAATATGTGATGTAAACGCTATATGGCGTCGGCTTCGACACAACGTGTCGTAGCCCTCCGGTAGAGTGGGGCGATTCCTTTCCCACCGCCCTCTATGCCCGCCTCTGCCCGCGCACGTAGCACCATCAAAAACGAAAAACTGGCCCAGCGCCTGTCCGACATCCTGGCCCGCTTGCACCAGGGTGAAGCCCTGGACAAGCACCAACTGGCGGCCCGGTACCGGGTGAAGGTACGCACCATTGAGCGCGATTTGGGTGAACGCCTGTGCGACATTGCCGTCCGTTCCGAAGATGGCTTGTGGCGCCTCGCCCAAGTGGCGCGCGGCACCATTCCTGCCCATTACCTGAACGACTACCAACGCCTGGCAGGCACCGAACGCCTGTTCCCCGACCCCAGCTTGCGCTACCTGCTTGAGCAGCTGGAAACGCCGCTACCGCAGCGCAGCACCCAAGTGCAGCCCCTGTCGCAGGAAGACCTGGGTTCGCGCAGCCCGTTGTTTACGCAGTTGCAAAGCGCTATTGAAGCCCGGCACGTCTGCCACTTCACCTACAAAGCCAAACCGCGCCAGGTGCAGCCCTACCGTTTGATTCACCGGGGCGGCGTGTGGTACTTGGCCGCCGAAGAAGCCGGGCGGCTGAAAAACTTCAGCGTGGCGCTGATGGAGGGTTTGCAAGTGGATACCACGCACACCTTCACCCCCCAGCGTGCGCACCTGGACTACATTCAAGCCAAAGACGACGTGTGGTTTACCGAATCCACCACCGAAGTGCTGCTGCGCGTGGCGCCCGAGGTGGCCCACTACTTCAGCCGCCGCGCCCTGCTACCCCAGCAAAAACAGCATCCCGACGCCGACGGCTCGCTGCTGGTGACCACGCATATCAACCACATCAACCAACTGCTGCCTGTGGTGCGCTACTGGCTGCCGCATGTGCGCATTGTTCAGCCGCACGCGTGGCATGAGGAATTGGTGGCGGGGTTGCGGCAGGCGTTAGTGATGTGGACTCACTGAGCAGTACACCGGAGACTCACACCATGCAATTCATTCTTTTACTGTTGCTCGTGTTCACGATTGGCTGCGTGTTGTATGGCATTTCGGCTGGAGTACAAGCAATTCGACGCAGCACTGTCTGGCTGACTGCTCAAAATAATAGGAATGGTGATCCCACTGATAACGCCACGCCTGTTCAGCTAACAAGAGCCCCGCTCAATAAAGTACAAGCCTCTAATTTATTGGGCTCCAAAAGTGGCATTGATGAGTTAAAGACGCTTTTTGATCTGTATCAACAAGGCGCACTGACAGCCGAAGAGTTCAAAGATATGAAACAGCATTTGTTGCGCTCTCTTCGCTCCACGCCGAGTGGTTGCTAAATTTATAAAAAATTCGCTGTATTTTTTCTTCCCTAACCTGAAAGGTTTATATGCCCCTTCCCCTCATTATTGGAGTTGCAGCTCTTGCTACTGCTGCTTTTGGTGCCAAAAAAGGTTATGACGGCTACCAAAAGCATTCGGAGGCTGATGATATTGTAAAAGAAGCCAAGTCTCGTTATGACCGGAAGAGAAATTCTTTTGATGGAAAAGAGAAAGAAACTACACTTGCTCTTGATTTGCTGGGGAAAAAAGAATTAGAAATCGGTCAAAGTATTGGTAAATTTAAAATCTTGGCTGATGCACTTTTGAAGCAACTAAATTCGGGTAGAAAAAATAAGCTGGACATTAGCATTCCAAAGCATAAATTGCAAAAAATCGAGGATTACAGTTACACCGCTGTTGGTGTCATGGGTACCGCTATGGGCGCTGGTGCTGCGGGTGCGGCTGCTGGTTTTGCCATTTATGGCGGTGTGATGGCGCTTGGCGCGGCCTCCACTGGTACAGCTATCTCTGCTTTGTCTGGCGCAGCAGCAACCAAGGCTACATTGGCTGCGCTGGGGGGTGGGTCACTGGCCACTGGTGGCCTTGGGATTGCTGGTGGCACAGCCATTTTGGGAGCAGCGGTGGCTGCACCTGTTTTGGCAATTGCGGGTTGGGCTTATGACAGCCATGGTGAGGAAGCGCTGAGAAATGCACGCAAGGCGAATGGTGAGGTCAACGTTGCGATTGAGAAAATGGACAGGGCCTCTCAGCAGCTTGAAGACACTATAGATTATTCGCAAAAAATCAAGCGATCGCTCAATTCTATTTTTGGTCAATTCCAACAATATTTTGATGAACTTAAGAATATAAATGCTTTTATTGAGGATATTAAGGGTCGAAATGTTGATGTGAATTCTGAGATGGATAAACTTGGTGGTAATGCTGTTCGTGTAATTGAAGATGGTTATGCGTTAGCATCTATCTTGGTTGATGTCATTACTACTCCGTTATTTACGCTTAAGAAAATTAATAATGAAGTGGTGCGTAATAGGGATGGTGTGCCCGAAATGGAGAAGGATGCTGATGGTTCTATGATTCTTAATGATGCGGAACTGGAGGCTGCTTTGCGTAAGGCTAAAAATGAAGCTAATGATATAGGGGATGTTAGGTAATTTATTGGTGGTGTCGCCTAAAGATGGCGGCACTTTTTTAGTGTTTTTAAAAAATTTTGGAAAATATGCAAGCTGCTACTAATTATCCTTGGGCTAAAGAGCTTGAGAAAACTGTAATCAATAGTTTGACGACAACTTTTGGGTTGGATTTTCTTCTTTTTAAGGATAAGGTTGGTGGTGATGTTGATACCATCCAAAATGCTCGAAAAAATATTTATGCAACAGATGCGTCCCAGCAAAAATATGAGCAACGCGGTGACTACGACAGAACTGCTTATGACTCTCATAAAAATTTCATAGAAACAGGCCGCCGAGAAAAAGCGGCACATCAAAGTGGAAATTTGCATGATGCCTATCGCAACCAATCGATGGGTTTAAATGAAAGACGTGACCTTGATCACGTTATTTCAGCTAAAGAAATTCACGATGACCGTGGTCGGGTGCTGGCTGGGTTGGATGGCGCTGAGTTGGCAAACCAAAGCAGTAATCTGCAGAGTACACATTTCAGCATCAATAGATCAAAGCAAGCAACTTGCTGTGATAATTTTCTTAATGAATTGCCTGGAAAAATTGAAATATATGAAAATAATTTAAAAAAAGACCAGGAGAGGCTCAAGAATCTTCCTCGAGATACTCCTGCGCAGCGTGATAAAGCCGACAGGCTTGAGTCTGATATTCGCAAGGCTAAAATAAAGATTGATGCATTAAAATCAATCGATGTGGAAGAGATGCGAAAAAAAGATGAAGAAGCACGTGGTAAATATGACTCCGATATCAATAAAAATTATTATAGCGGAAGCAGGTTCATGGTAAGTACGGCTAGTGCGGCAGGTATCTCTGGATTGAAAATGGGTACGCGCCAAATGTTGGGCCTGATAATGGCTGAGATTTGGTTTGAATTGCGAGATCAAATCCCGAAAATTCTTGAAAACCTCAAGCAAAAGTTCAGTTTCGATAAATTTATGGAGCACATCAAGAATGCCTTGCAAGGCATTTGGCATCGTGTGCAAAAAAGGTTTAATGATTTTCTAGTAGCATTCAAAGATGGTGCCTTTGCTGGCATCATGTCGAGTGTTGCGACGACTATCTTTAATATCTTTGCTACAGCTCAAAAAATGGCCATTAAGATCATTCGGGAGATCTGGGGGCAATTGGTTAAAGCATTTAAGTTGATATTCTTTAATCCTGATAGACTTGGTTTCGTCGATTTGTGTCGTGCGGTGGTCGGAATTCTCTCTGCTGCTGCAGGAGTTGCAGTAGGGTCGCTAGTTCACGCACAATTAGTTCCAATGCTCAGTTTTCCATTTGGTGCTGAATTGGCAGCATTCGCTGGTGCATTGATTACGGGTATTATCACACTGGGGCTTACCTATTTTTTGCTGCATAGTGAAATGGCAAAAAAGATGTGGGATTTTGCCGAGTCCATAATGCCGCATGCTGGCACTGTGAAAAAATACCAGGCCATCAATGCTGAGCTTGATCGATACCTGACTGAGCTGACGCGCATAGAATTTAACCTAGACCCAGAAGAGCTAGCTGTCTTCTCGCACGATTTGGCATCCTGCACAGATGAAGTGCAACGTGGTCTGGTTATTAAGGAAGAAATCACCCGACGTGGTATTGAGCTGCCTTATGAAATAGGCAATCCTGCAAGTACGCGCAAATGGCTTGCGTCATTGGTCAAGTGAAAATATCGGCGCGTGCCCCGTTCCCCTGCACTCAATGCGGCCTGTGTTGCCAGCATGTTTACCTTGCCGAGGAAACACAGTTTCTGGATCGCGGTGATGGAACGTGCAAGCACTACGACATGGAAGGCAAGTCCTGCGCCATTTACGAAGAACGGCCAGATATTTGTCGCGTGGATCGGATGTACGCGCTGCGCTATGCACACAAGTACACATGGGACGAATTCATCGCTTTGAACCTTCAAGTGTGTATCAGCCTTGAAGAGCTATCAAATAAATAGCTGCTTACGCTTGCTGCATAAGGGGTAGAGGCTGTTTTCGCTTGAATTTTTTCCCGTCATGCTGGCGGTGATGATGAACCACCCCGCCCGTTTTGGGGGTAAGCCGTTTCTTCCTATGGCGAAGGATTAAAAATGGCTCTAGCCCTTACGTAGCAAGCGCAAGAAGCTATCAAAAAAGAAGCTGCTGCGCACCGTCTGCCTCCCTACGCTCCATCCCTTTCCCTGCCTCTGGAACTCGCCCATGCCCCACCCGCATCCCCTCCCGCCCGGATTCATTGTTTTGCACGGTAACCGCGCGGAAGACCTGGCGCAGACCCTCATCGCCTGGCTGGGCCGCCACCCGCTACAGCCCCTCGAAGAAGAAGTGGTGCTGGTGCAGAGCAGCGGCATGGCCGAGTGGCTGAAGATGGAGATGGCGCGCCAGGTCGGGGTGTGCGCTGCTGCGCGGGTGGAGCTGCCGGGGCGTTTTGTCTGGCGCGCCTACCGCCAGGTGCTGGGTGCAGGCGCGGTGCCCCGCGAGTCGCCGCTGGACAAGCTGCCCATGACCTGGCGGCTGATGCAGCTGTTGCCCGGCGTGCTGGCGCAGCCGGTGTTTGCGCCCATGGCCCAGTACCTGCGGCCTACCGCCCAGACCGCTGAAGGGGCCAGCGAACCAGCATCCATCGCCCCCGATACCGCCCGCCAACTGCAACTGGCCGCCCAGCTGGCCGACCTGTTCGACCAGTACCAGAACTACCGCGCCGACTGACTACAGGCCTGGGCCGCCGGGCACGACACCGTCACCACCCCCGCTGGCCAGCCCCAGGCCCTGGCGGACGACCAGCGCTGGCAGCCTGCAC
>NZ_JAQUAL010000187.1:0-5666 GCF_028687295.1 Simplicispira sp. | reverse complement strand
GAGCACCAGCCGGTGCGGCTGGCCGATCTGGATGCAGGTCTGGCGCGCCTGAAAACGGCCAAACTGCATGCAGCGGTAGCCCTCGCCTTCGCGCACCAGGATGTTGCGGTACAGCGATTTTTGCTGGAACACCGTGTCGGTCAGCACAAACTGCTCGCCCTGCCCGGCGGCAGCGCTGCTGGCACCGGCGATCATGGCCAACGCCAGCGCAACTTTTCCCATGCCGTGCCAAAGCGCCCTGGCAGCGACGGGCCAGCACGCCCCGCTGCGCAGTCTGGGCGGTACGGCGGCAAGCAGGCGCTGCCACGCCGTTCCGACCCAGGTCACAGCAGCCGCCCAGCAGCCACGGCCTGGCGGTGTCTGTCCGCTGGCCATCACGCCTGCGCCCGGCGCCAGAGCCGGTCGGCCAGCACCAGGCTGCTGCCCACCAGCGCCGATACTCCCATGAAGCACAGCAAGATGGTGTGGATTTCCAGGTACAGCACCAGGTAGAACGAGGTCAGGATGGTGCCCGCCGCCGAGCCCAGCGTAGAGACAAAATACAGCCGCCCCGCCGACAGCCCCGAGCTGTCCAGCGCCGACACCAGCAGGCGCACGGCATACGGCGAGATCATTCCCGACAGCACCGTGGGCGCGCCAAACAGCAGCAGCGACCCCAGCAGCGAGCCATAGCGCGGATCGGGCACGGCGTCGGCCAGCGCCTCCAGCACCACATCGCCCAGGGCAATCACCGGCAAGGCCAGCAGCGCCTCGCCCAGCAACAGCAGGCCCAGCCGACTCAGCGTGGGCTGGTGCAAGGACAGCCGCCCGCCCAGCAAATAGCCCACCGACAGGCAGGCCATGAACACGGCAATCACGCCGCCCCAGACAAAAATGCTGTTGCCGAAAAACGGGGCCAGCAAACGCCCGCCCAGCAGCTCGACCCCCATGACGAAAAAGCCGCTCCAGAGCGCAGCGGCATACACCAGCAGGGTGCGCGGCGACAAAGCGGCGGGCAAAGGCAGCGGCGGCGCAGGCATCAGCCCAGCGCGGCAATCACTTCGGGCGGGGCCTGCACCAGCTCGATCAGCACGCCCTCGCCTGCAATCGGAAACTGCTCGTTGCTCTTGGGGTGCAAAAAGGTGATGTCGTAACCGGCGGCGCCCTTGCGGATGCCACCGGGCGCAAAGCGCACGCCCTGCGCCGTGAGCCATTCCACGGCCCGGGGCAAATCGTCAATCCACAGGCCGATGTGGTTCAGCGGCGTGGTGTGGACGGCGGGCTTTTTCTCGATGTCCATGGGCTGCATGATGTCCACTTCCACCTTGTAGGCGCCCTGCCCCATGGCCAGGATGTCTTCATCGACGTTCTCGCGCTCGCTCTGGAAGGTGCCGGTTTGCTCCAGGCCGAACATGTCCACCCACAGGGTTTTCATGCGCTGCTTGTCGGTGCCGCCAATGGCGATTTGCTGGATGCCCAGTACCTTGAACGGGCGGGCGGTGGTGGGCGTGGTGCTCTGGGTCATGGTGTTCTCCGGAAAATGGGGGCGGTTGTTTACTATGCTTTTAATAGCTGCTAGCGCCCGCCTCATAAGGGCTGAAAGCCAAAAACATTCAAAAAAATCAGGCAAAAGAAAGGGGCACGAAGCCCCTTTCCTGTTCAGCGCGGGCGCTGGGTTTATTGGAACTCGATGATGACCTGGTCCACGCTGAGCGATTCGCCCTTGGCCGCCACGATCTTGCTGACCACGCCATCTTGCGCGGCAAACAGCACGTTTTCCATCTTCATGGCTTCGATCACGGCCAGCTTTTCGCCGGCCTGCACGGCCTGGCCGGGCGCTACCGCCACATCCACCAGCAAGCCGGGCATGGGCGAGAGCAGGAAGCGCGACAAATCGGGCGGTGCCTTGTAGGGCATCAGCTGGTGCAGGCGTGCGCCCAGGGGCGACAGCACCATGGCTTCGATCTGCGTGCCGTTGTGCGCGATGCGCAGGGCCAGCGGGTTCTTGGGCGTGCCGCGCTCGACCTGGGCGGTAAAGCCCATGCCGTTGCACTGGCCCTGCACGCGGATCTGGCCTAGCGTGGCGGTGCTACTGATTTGGTAGCTGCTGGCGCCCACCGTGACTGCGCTGGAGCGCGATTTGTCTTCAAAGTCTGTGACCGAAACCTCGTGGTAGTCCTTCTGGCCTTCGTGGCCCAGAACGGCCACCACAAACTGCTCGCCCACCTTCACTTCGTGCCCGGCCATCTGGCCGCTGATGCCCGAGGCGCGTGCGCGGTAGCGGCGGTTCATGTAGGCGGCCAGCGCCACCAGGAACAGCGGGTCTTCGTGCGGCACATCGGCAGCGTGGAAGCCCTGGCTGTAGTTTTCTGCGATGAAGCCGGTGTTGAAGTCGCCCGAGACAAACTTCGGGTGCGCCAGCAAAGCCGCCTGGAACGGGATGTTGCTGCTGATGCCGCGAATGACAAAACCGTTCAGCGCAGCGCGCATCTTGGCAATGGCGTCGTTGCGGTCAGTGCCGTGCACGATGAGCTTGGCGATCATCGAGTCGTAGTACATCGGGATCTCGCCGCCCTCGTACACGCCGGTGTCCACGCGCACGCCCAGCTTTTTGCTGGTGTCGGACTGGAACATGGTTTCTTCCGGCGGCTGAAAGCGCACCAGACGGCCCGTGGACGGCAAAAAGTTGCGGAACGGGTCTTCGGCGTTGATGCGGCACTCGATGGCCCAGCCGTCGCGCTTGACATCGGCTTGCGTGAGCGGCAGTGCCTCGCCAGCGGCCACGCGGATCATCAGCTCCACCAAGTCCAGGCCGGTGATGCATTCCGTCACCGGGTGCTCCACTTGCAGGCGGGTGTTCATTTCCAAGAAGTAGAAGTCCTGGTCCTTGCCGACGACGAATTCAACGGTGCCGGCGCTTTGGTACTTCACGGCCTTGGCCAGTTGTACGGCCTGCTCGCCCATGGCCTTGCGTGTGGCCTCCGAGATAAAGGGCGACGGCGCCTCTTCAATCACCTTCTGGTGGCGCCGCTGGATGGAGCATTCGCGCTCGTTCAGGTAAATCACGTTGCCGTGGCTGTCGCCCAGCACCTGGATTTCGATGTGGCGCGGCTCCTGCACAAATTTTTCGATGAAGATACGGTCGTCGCCAAAGCTGTTGCGTGCTTCGTTCTGGCAGCTGGCAAAGCCGTCAAACGCTTCCTTGTCGTTGAAGGCCACGCGCAGGCCCTTGCCGCCGCCGCCCGCCGATGCCTTGATCATCACCGGGTAGCCAATGCCTTTGGCGATTTCCACGGCCTGCTCGGGGCCGCTGATGGCATCGTTGTAGCCCGGAATGGTGTTGACCTTGGCCTCGTTGGCGAGCTTTTTGGACGCGATCTTGTCGCCCATGGCGGCAATCGAGTGCGCCTTGGGGCCGATGAAGGCAATGCCTTCGTCTTCGCAGCGCTTGGCAAAGGCTTCGTTTTCGCTCAGAAAACCGTAGCCGGGGTGGATGGCCTGGGCGCCGGTCTGCTTGGCAGCGGCAATGATTTTGTCGGCCAGAAGGTAGCTGTCGCGGCTGGGCGCGGTGCCAATGCGCACGGCCTCGTCGGCCAGCAGCACGTGGCGCGCTTCTTTGTCGGCGTCAGAGTAAACGGCGACAGTGGCAATGCCCATTTTTTTCGCCGTGGCAATCACGCGGCAGGCAATTTCGCCACGGTTGGCAATCAGAATTTTGGTGAACATGTGAATCTCCGGAATCTTTACTGGATGGCGTTGGGGCCCGCCATGGGTGGGGTGCATTTATCTCCGCTCATGTCCCCCGCCCTGCGGGCTCCTCCTTGACTTCGCTGCGATAAACGCACCCCATCCATGGCTACAAAGGAGGTGTTTTCCATCCTTGAAAATGCGGCACCAAGACGGGGCTGTGTGGGCGTTTTGCCCCCTCCACCCCCTGACCTGTCGCACTGGTAGTTACCTTTACAGCGGAATGTTCCCGTGCTTGCGCCACGGGTTTTCCAGTTTCTTGTCGCGCAGCATGACCAGACTGCGGCAGATGCGCTTGCGCGTCTCGTGCGGCAGGATCACGTCGTCGATGAAGCCGCGCGCGCCCGCCACGAAGGGGTTGGCAAAGCGCTCTTTGTATTCGGCTTCACGGGCGGCGAGCTTGACGGGGTCGTTCTTGTCTTCGCGGAAGATGATCTCGACGGCGCCCTTGGCACCCATCACGGCGATTTCCGCATCGGGCCACGCCAGGTTAACGTCGCCGCGCAGGTGCTTGGAGGCCATCACGTCGTACGCGCCGCCGTAGGCCTTGCGCGTGATGATGGTGATCTTGGGCACGGTGCACTCGGCATACGCGTAGAGCAGCTTGGCGCCGTGCTTGATGATGCCGCCGTACTCTTGGCTGGTGCCAGGCATGAAGCCGGGCACATCGACAAAAGTGATGACCGGGATGTTGAAGGCATCGCAAAAGCGCACAAAGCGCGCGGCTTTGATACTGCTCTTGATGTCCAGGCAGCCCGCCAGCACCAGCGGCTGGTTGGCCACGATGCCCACGGTCTGGCCTTCCATGCGGCCAAAACCAATGATGATGTTCTTGGCGTAGTCAGGTTGCAGCTCAAAGAAGTCGCCATCGTCCACGGTTTTGACGATCAGCTCCTTCATGTCGTAGGGCTGGTTGGCGTTGTCGGGCACCAGGGTGTCCAGCGACAGGTCGGCGCGGTCTGCCGGGTCGTGGCTGGGGCGCACGGGGGCTTTTTCGCGGTTGGACAGCGGCAGGTAGTTGTACAGGCGGCGCAGCATGAGCAGCGCTTCGACATCGTTGTCAAAGGCCATGTCGGCCACGCCGCTCTTGGTGGTGTGGGTGATGGCGCCGCCCAGCTCTTCAGCGGTCACGTCTTCGTGCGTCACGGTCTTGACCACTTCAGGGCCGGTGACAAACATGTAGCTGCTGTCTTTGACCATGAAAATGAAGTCGGTCATGGCAGGCGAATACACCGCGCCACCCGCCGAGGGGCCCATGATCATGCTGATCTGAGGCACCACACCGCTGGCCATGACGTTGCGCTGGAACACATCAGCGTAGCCGCCCAGGCTGGCCACGCCTTCCTGGATGCGCGCGCCGCCCGAGTCGTTCAGGCCGATCACCGGAGCGCCCACTTTCATCGCCTGGTCCATGACCTTACAGATTTTCTCGGCGTGCGCTTCCGACAGCGCGCCGCCAAACACCGTGAAGTCCTGGCTGAACACGAACACCAGGCGGCCGTTGATCATGCCGTAGCCCGTGACCACGCCGTCGCCCGGAATCTTGTTGTCTTGCATGCCGAAGTCGGCGCAGCGGTGCTCGACGAACATGTCCCATTCTTCAAAAGTGCCGTCGTCCAGCAGCAGCTCGATGCGCTCGCGCGCGGTGAGCTTGCCTTTGCTGTGCTGCGCGTCGATGCGCTTTTGCCCACCGCCCAACCGGGCCTGCGCGCGCTTTTTCTCCAGTTGCTCCAGGATGTTTTGCATGGTTCGTCCTTGTTGAATGTGCTATGTGTTTGCTATGGATTATGTAGCTGTAAGCGCTTGCCCCGCGTGGGCTGAGAGCAGATTTCGTGCTGCGGTAGAGGCCGCAATGCGCCCCGCCGACACATCGGCCAGCAAGGCAGGCAGGCGCGCTTGCACCAGCGCGTTCTGGTGGAAAGCGTGTTTCAGACCGGCTT
>NZ_JAQUAL010000186.1:0-5668 GCF_028687295.1 Simplicispira sp. | reverse complement strand
ATCCAGCACCAGTGGCTGCTGGCCGGGTGCGGTTTCGGTAAACCAGGCAGCAAGCTCCTGGGGGCGGATGTGGGCAACCATGCAAGGCTCCTGCGTGTCAGAACTTGAAGGGCGATGGCTCTGCAAAGCCTGTCAGGCGCGGCGAGCTGGTGTCCCAGGGCTGGGTGGTTTCAAAACGGTTGCCGTGGCGCTGCACGATGGTCATGCGCATGATGGGGTCCAGGCCGACGATGGCAGCCAGGCGTCCGCCATCGTTGAGCTTGGCCAGCAGCGTTTGCGGCACCTCGGCCACCGAACCACTGAGCACGATCACGTCAAACGGGCCTTCAGGCAGCGGATCTTGGGAGCCATCGGCCACGCGCACAGTGGCGTTGCCGATGCCGGCTCGCTGCAAGTTGGCCCGCGCAGCGTCGGCCAGTTCGGGCACGATTTCCAGCGACAACACTTCCTTGGCGCGGTGTGCCAGCAAGGCCGCCATGTAGCCCGAGCCGGTGCCGATTTCAAGCACGCGCTCGTGCTTTTTCACTTGCAGGTCGTTGAGCAGGCGCGCTTCCACGCGGGGCGCCAGCATGCACTGGCCGGTGCGCACGCCTTCTTCGGGGGTGCCGCGCAGCGGGATTTCAATGTCCATGAAGGCCAGGCTGCGGTGGGCCGCAGGCACAAAATCTTCGCGGCGCACTTGGTGCAGCAGCTCCAGCACCTCAGGGTCGGAGACGTTCCAGGGGCGAATCTGCTGTTCGATCATGTTGTAGCGGGCGTGCGCTATCGGATCGTTGGTGTTGGCAGACGTGTTCAGGGGCATGTTCATGGGAAAAAATCTCCGGGAGAGGGCGGTTCAGGACAAGCCTTCGATTTTAGGACGGGCGGCAGTGCCTGAACCCAGGCAGCGGCGCGCCCAGCACGCCAGGTCGTCCATGTAGCAATACACCACCGGCACTACCACCAGCGTCAAGAGCGAGGAGGTGATCACGCCGCCAATCACCGCCTGGCCCATGGGGGCGCGTTGTTCGGAGCCCTCGGTCATGGCAAAGGCCAGCGGCACCATCCCGAAAATCATGGCCAGCGTGGTCATCAAAATGGGGCGCAGGCGCACGCGCGCAGCCAGCAGCAGGGCGTCTACGCGCGTCAGGCCGGGCTGGTGCTGGCCGTGCGCGTCCACCTGGTCTTCGCGGGCGCGGATGGCAAAGTCCACCAGCAAGATAGCGTTTTTGGTCACCAGCCCCATCAGCATGACCACCCCAATGATGGAGAACATGGACAGCGCCGAGCCAAACATCATCAGCGCCAGCACCACGCCGATGAGCGTCAGCGGCAGCGCCGTCATCAGCGCCAGCGGCTGCACAAAGCTTTTGAACTGGCTGGCCAGGATCATGTAGATGAACACAATGGCCAGCACCAGTGCCGAGATGGCGTAGCCAAATGCCTCGGTCATGTTTTTGGTGGAGCCGCCAAACTGGTAGCGGTAGCCGGGGGCAAAAGCCACGCTGTCGAGGGCTTTGCGCAGGTCTGCCGATACGGCACCGGTGGAGCGCTGGTACACGTTGGCGCTGATGGCCACTTCGCGCGTCAGGTCGCGGCGGTTGATCTGGTTGGGGCCGCTGGAGGTGTGTACGCTGGCCACCTGGTTCAGGCGCACGGTGCGCGTGCTGCCATCCGCGGCGGTCAGGGCAAAGGGCAGGCGCTCCAGGTCTTGCACGCTGGTGCGGGCCTCGGGGGCCAGGCGCACGTTGACATCGTAGGTCTGGTCGTTGGGCGCGCGCCAGTTGCCCACGGTTTGCCCGGCAATCAGGGTGCGCAAGGCGTTGGCCATAGAGGCTACCGACAAGCCCAGGTCAGAGGCCGCATCGCGCCGCACGGCGACTGCAATCTCCGGCTTGTCGGCCTTGAGGCTGGAATCGAGATCGACCAGGCCCGGAATGGTGCGGATTTTGTCTTGTACCAGGTGCGTGAGGCGCTCCAACTCTTGCAAGTCAGGCCCTTGCAGCGAGAACTCGATCTGTTTTTGTCCGCCCACCGGGTCCAGCAGGCCCACATGCGTGACGGTGATGCCCGCAATCTGGCGCAGCCGCTCGCGCAGCACGCCCGACATCTCATCCACACTGCGGCTGCGGGATTTGCGATCCACCAGGCGCACGTAAATGCTGGCGTACATCTTGCCTTGGGCGTTGCCGGTGTTCAGGGTGGCCAGCGTGTAGCGCACCTCGGGCAGCTCGCGCACCAGGGCTTCGACCTGCCTGGCTTTGGCCTCGGTGGCTTCGATGGAAGAGCCCGCCGGGGTATAGAAATTGACCGTGGTTTCAGAAAAGTCGGCCTTGGGCACAAACTCGGTGCCCAGCAGCGGCACCATGAAAATGCTGGCGACAAAAATCGCCCCGGCCAGGGCCAGGGTGGCCAGCTTGTGTACCAGTGCCCAGCCCAGAATGCGCTGGTAGCCCTGGGCCAGCCGCTCGGTGCTGCGGTCAAACCAGCCGGTGATGCGGCCAATGGTCTTGTCGTAGAGCGTGGTCGGTGGTGCGTTCTGGCCGTGCGTGTGGATGCTGGGGTCATGCCAGACGCTGGAGAGCATGGGGTCCAGCGTGAAGCTGACGAACATCGAAATCAGCACCGCCGCCACGATGGTGATGCCGAACTCGTGAAAAAACTTGCCGATGATGCCACCCATGAAGCCAATCGGCAAAAACACCGCCACGATGGACAGCGTGGTGGCCAATACGGCCAGGCCGATCTCTTGCGTGCCCTCCATCGCAGCCTGGTAGCTGCCTTTGCCCATTTGCACATGGCGCACGATGTTTTCGCGCACCACGATGGCATCGTCAATCAGCAGGCCCACGCACAGGCTCAGGGCCATCAGCGTGATCATGTTGATGGTGAAGCCGAACCAGTGCATGAACAAAAAGGTGCCGATGATGGAAATCGGCAGCGTCAGCCCCGTAATGACTGTGGAGCGCCACGAGTTCAAAAACAAAAACACGATCAACACCGTGAGCAGCGCGCCCTCAATGAGCGTCTGGCGCACGTTGTCCACGGCCACACGGATGGGGCGGGCGCTGTCGCCGATGGTCTCCAGGCGCACGCCTGGCGGCAGCTCGGCGCGCAGCGCGGCCACGGCGGCGTTCAGGCCATCGACCACTTCGATGGTGTTCTCGCCCTGGGCCTTTTGCACCGACAGCAGCAGCGTGCGCTGGCCGTTGTACAGGGCCAGGCTCTCTACTTCTTGCGCGCCGTCTTGTACCCGCGCCAGTTGGGCCAGGCGCACGGGGGCACCGTTCTTGCGCGCCACAATGATCTGGCCGAAGTCTTCGGGGCGCTGCATGCGCGCGTCGATCTGCACCACCCGCTCTTGCGCCAGCGAGCGCACGGCGCCCAGGGGTAAGTCCTGGTTTTCGGTGCGCACGGCCTGTGCCACCTGCTCGGGTGTGATGCCAAAGGCTTCCAGCGCCTGCGGGTTCAGGTAGATGTTGATTTCGCGCTGGGTGGCGCCCACCAGGTTCACGGCGCCCACGCCGCGCACGTTTTCCAGGCGTTTTTTCAGCGTCTGTTCGGCCCAGCTGCTCAGTGCCACGGCGGACGGTGCCGCGTTGGCTCCAGCGCCTGCCTCCGGCAGCACGGCCAGCGACCACACGGCACGGCTGGCTGGGTCAAAGCGCAGCACGCGCGGCTCTTTGACCTCATCGCGCAGCAGGGGGCGCACGCCAGCCACTTTTTCGCGCACATCTTCCGCCGCTTTGCGCCCGTCGATGTGCAGCTGGAATTCGATGATGACCACCGCGCTGCCTTCGTAGCTGCGCGAGGTCAGGGCATTGATGCCGGCAATCGAGTTGACGGCCTCTTCGATTTTTTTGGTGACTTCGCTCTCGACGATTTCAGGCGATGCGCCGGGGTACTCGGCCGTGACCACGACGACGGGGAAGTCGATTTCCGGAAACTGATCGACCTTGAGGCGCTGGTACGAGAACACGCCCAGCACCACAAAGGCGAGCATCACCATGGTGGCGAACACCGGGTTCTTCAGACTGACTTGGGTGAACCACATGGGTGGGGTGTCCGTGCGCTCAGGGCTTGGCGGGGGAGGGGGCGGCGTGTGCCATGCGCAGCGCGGTGCCTTGCGGCAGCATGCCCACGCGCCCGGCCAGTACCAGGGCACCTTCGGGCACGCCGTCCACGGCCACCAGCATCTGGCCGTCGGTGAGGCTGCGCACCCCTGTTTGCACGGGGAGGTGGGCTACGCGGCCCTGGTCGGCCACTTGCACGTAGGGGGCGGGCTGGTCGGTGCGTACCGCGTCCAGCGGCACCACCAGGGGCTCTGCGGTGCCAGTCTGGATGCTGCCTTGCACGAACAGGCCCTGGCGCAGGGCATCTGGGCTGGCGTTGGGGGCGGGTTGGAGGGCCAGGTACACCGGCACGGCCCGGCTGCCCGTCTGGGCGCTGGGGTTGATGCGCACCACCGTGGCCGTCAGGGCGTCGCTGCGCCCCTCCAGGTGCAGGCGGGCGCTCTGGCCCACGCGCACGGCCACAGAGTCGGCAGGCGCCAGCAGTGCCTCGACTTCCATGCGCGACAAATCCACCACCTCCAGAATCCGGGTATCTATGGCCACACGCTCGCCGTTTTGCACCAGCCGCTGCGCCACCTGGCCGTTGATGGGGCTGCGCAGCACGGTATCCAGCAGCGATTTGCGGGCCACATCGGCAGCGGCCACCGCCGCCTGGTGCGACGACTGCGCCGCCTGCAAGCTGGCCTCCGAGGTTTGCAGTGCGGTGCGCGAGATAAAGCCCTGCGCCACCAGCGCGCGGTTGTTGTCGAACTGGCGCTGGCTGATATCGACCTGCGCGCGGGCCGCATCGGCCTGCTGCTGTGCCTGGCGCAGGCGGGCCTGCATCTCGGTGGCTTCGATGCGCGCCACCTCCTGGCCTGCGCGCACGCTGTCGCCTTCGCGCAGGCCCAGGCCTTGCAGCTCCCCGGCCACGCGCGCTTTGATGGTGGCCGACTGCACCGCGTGCAATGCCCCCGTCACGGGAACGTTCAGGGCCAGTGTCTGGCGGCGCACGGGCCACACTTCATCGGCAGCGATGTCCATCACCACGGCGGTGCTGTGTGTGGCAGCGGCTTCCAGGGCTTTTTGTTGGGATTGCCGCGCTTGCAGCGTGCGCCACAGTGTGGCGCCCAGAAGGGCCACCACCACCACCGCCACCACCCAAGGCAACCAGCGTTTGCGTTGCGTCATGCGTTCTCCGATGGGGTGGCGGGGGCGGGTGCTGCTGGCACCGTGCCAGACTGGCACAGGCCGTACAACAGGGTGTTGATCTGGGTTTCCAGGTACGCCTGCGGCGCCATCAGGATTTCTTGGGGCATGCAGGCTTCCTCAGAATGCTTGGCCATCATCAGAAAAATCATGGGTGACAGCACTGCGTACACCGCGTAATCGAGGTTGAGGGCACGAAACTCGCCCCGATCCACCCCGCGTTGCAGGATGCGCCGGATCAGCTGCTGGCCCTGTGCCACCACCTCGCGCTGGTAGAACTGGGTGATCTGCGGAAAATTACACGCCTCGCACAGCATCAGCTTGGTAATGCTCGAGGCGCGGGTGGCACCAATGCGCTCCCACCAGACGGTGTAGCAGTAGCGCAACATGTCGGCGGAGCTGCCCTGGACTTGATCGACCTCTGCGTT
>NZ_JAQUAL010000185.1:0-5679 GCF_028687295.1 Simplicispira sp. | reverse complement strand
GATTGAAGAGGTGGTGCAGTCGGTGGCCCACGTCAATGCGCTGATGGGGCAGATCGGCATGGCCACGCGCGAGCAGTCGCAAGGCATTGCCCAGGTCAACGAGGCCGTCATCGACCTGGACCGCGTGACGCAGCAGAACGCTGCTTTGGTCGATGCCTCGGCGCAATCGGCCAATGCCATGAGCCACAACGCTGCCGTTTTGGGGCGCACTCTGGCCGTTTTCCGGCTGCCTTGAGTCCGGCCAGGTGCGGCTGTGCCGGGCGCGGCGTTGTGCCCGCGCGTTACTGGCGGGCCGTGCGGATGTTGCGCGGCAGCGCCTGCGGGTGGCTGGTGCGCAGCGGGTTGATGTCCAGGCCACCGCGCCGGGTGTAGCGCGCATACACCGTCAGCTTGATGGGTTTGCAGCGCGTCCAGATGTCCATGAAGATGCGTTCCACGCACTGCTCATGGAATTCGTTGTGGTTGCGAAAACTCACGATGTATTGCAGCAGCCCTTCCTGGTCGATCTGCGGGCCGCTGTAGGCAATTTGCACGCTGCCCCAGTCGGGCTGGCCCGTGACCAGGCAATTGCTTTTGAGCAGGTGGCTGACCAGCACCTCATTGACCGGGGCTTCATTGAATTGCGCCGTGAGCAGCTCGGGGGCGGGCTGGTACTGCGTGCATTCCACATCCAGCCGGTCGAGGTTCAGGCCATCGAGTTCGTGCACCGGCTCGCGGTCAAACATGTCGGGCAGCAGCAGTTTCACGCCCACCGTGGCTGGGTGCGCTGCGCCGCGCCAGGCGGCTTCGCTCACATCGGCACGGATGCGCGCCTGTACTTCGGCAGCATCGGCAAAGCGCGTGTTGTTGAAGCTGTTGAGGTAGAGCTTGAAGGATTTGCTCTCAATGATGTTGGGGGTTTCGCAGGGCACGGTGATGTGCGCCAGCGCCACCTGCGGCTTGCCACGCAGGTTCAGCCACGACAGCTCGAAAGCCGTCCACAGGTCAGCACCAAAAAATGCGGGCGCTGCGGTGATGCCGATTTCGGCACGCTTGCCCGCGCGCGCCAGCGGAAAGAGCAGGGTGGCATCGTACTGGTCGGCATAGGCCGATGCCTTGCCCAGCTGGGATTGTTCGGGCGTGTGGGATGTCATGGCACAAGAAGGTTGATTTGCTATTTATTTAATAGCTGCAAGCGCTTGCTGCGTAAGCGCTTGCAGCCATTTTTATCATAATTTTTGGGGCGGCTTAGAAGCTTTCCCAGTCGTCGTCCTTGCCGGGGCTTTGGGGGGCTTTGGCGGGGGTGTTGGCCAGGGTGGGTGCCGTGCTGCTGCGTACCGGCATGGGGCGCGCTGGTGCCGGGCGCGGTGCGGGCATGGCCACACGCGCCGGGGTGGGCGCGGGTGCTGGCCGTGGCGCTGCGGTGGGGGTGGCCCGCGCCGCGCCGGTGCCTGCACCGAGCTGGAACACGGCCACGGTTTGCACCAGGTCTTGGGCCTGGTTTTGCAGGCTGGTGGCGGCGGCGGCCATTTCTTCGACCAGGGCCGCGTTTTGCTGCGTGACCTGGTCCATCTGCGTGATGGCTTCACCGATTTGCCCGACGCCCGCGCTTTGCTCAGCACTGGCCGCGCTGATGTCGCCCATGATGTCCGTGACCCGCTGGATGGCCTGCACCACCTCGGTCATGGTCTGGCCGGCCTGATCGACCTGGGTTGCACCCACCTCGACACGGCCCACGCTGGCGCCAATCAGGGCCTTGATTTCTTTGGCGGCCTCGGCGCTGCGCCCGGCCAGGCTGCGCACTTCGGCGGCTACCACGGCAAAGCCCCGGCCTTGTTCCCCGGCGCGAGCGGCTTCTACGGCGGCGTTGAGCGCCAGGATGTTGGTCTGGAAGGCAATGCCGTCGATCACGCCGATGATGTCGGCAATCTTGCGCGAGCTGTCGTTGATGTCCTTCATGGTGGCGATCACCCGCGCCACGGCTTCGCCGCCCTGGACGGCCACGCTGGAGGCACTGCGCGCCAGCTCATTGGCGTGGCGTGCGTTGTCGGCGTTCTGGGTGACGGTGCTGCCCAGTTGCTCCATGGAGGCGGCCGTTTGCTCCAGCGCGCTGGCCTGGCTCTCGGTGCGCCCGGACAGATCGTGGTTGCCCTGGGAGATTTGGGCGCTGGCGGTGGCCACGCTCTCGGCGCCCTGGCGCACATTGGCCACCACGCTGGCCAGGCTGTTTTGCATGTGTTGCAACTGCGCCATCAGGCTGGTGGTGTCTTGGGGGCGCACGGCAATGGGCTGGCTCAGGTCGCCATGTGCCACCCGCGCAGTGATGCCCGCAGCATCGTCAGGCTCGCCCCCAATGGGCCGCAGCACCAGGCGATCGAGCGCAAAAGCCAGTCCCAGAGAGACCAGCAGAATGCTCAAAACCCCCAGCCCGATGGCGGTCAGGCGCTGTTGCTGCACTTCGCTGAGGATGGTGTCGTTGGGCACGGTGACGGCAAAAGACCAGGGCGTCTTGGTCATGCCGATCTGGATGGGAACGTACACCCGGGTGACGTCGGTCTCCAGGCGCTGGTTGAAGAAATTGGTCTGCAAGATGCTGCCCTGGGCGATGGCCTGTTTGGCCTGCTCCAGGCCATCGCCCAGGTCTTTGCCCACGTTTTCTGCATCGCGGTCGCCCACGTAAATGCCTTTGTTCGACAGCAAGCTGGCGTAGCCGGTGTCGTAGACGCGGATTTTTTCCACGGTTTGCTGCAAATTGGCCAGGGCCATGTCAATGCCCGCCACGCCCATAAAACGGCCATCGATCAAGATGGGAGCGACCAGGGTGGTCATCAGTACGGATTTGCCTGCCACCGTGTAGCTGTAGGGCTCCAGCACGGTCTCCTGGCCACTGGCCTTGGCCAGCTGGTAGAAGTCGCCCGCGCCGGGCTTGTCGTAATCGACCAGGGGTTCGACGCTGATGGTGCCGCTGCCACGGTTCCAGTAGGGAACGTAGCGGCCACTGGCGTCGTGCCCGGGCTGGTTGGCGTATTCACTGTCTTTGCCGTCGAAGGCGTTGGGTTCCCAGCCCGTCCAGACGCCCAGAAAAGCCGGGTTGCCCGCCAGCACGCCTTTGAGGAGGGCGTCGGCGCTGGCCCGGTCGGTCAGACCGGCGGTTTTCAGGCTGCCCAGGGCGTGTGCCAGGGTGCGCGCGGAGTCCAGTGCCTGCTCTATGTTGGCGGTGGCCTTGGCACCTTCGTTGGCGGCCAGTTGGGTGGTGTATTGCAGCGCTGTCTTGTGTTGCAGGTTGCCCGCCTGGCGGGTCAGCACTGTCAGCGTGATGGCGTAGCCTGCTAGAACGATGAGTACGACCAGCAGCAGCAGCCTGGTGCGCAGGGACATTTTCTTGTGGTTTGTCATGGTGGGGTTTGCAGGAAGGAAAAGCGCTTCAAGTGAATTCTCGTTCGCGCAGCCACTTGGTGGCCACCCACTTTTCGCCTGCCAGCACGGGCGCACCACCATGCAGGGTGCGTGTGCTGGGGTGGGGACGTTCGTAGCTGAAGAACACGGCGTTGCCACGCTGGGGGGCCACTTCCAAGTGAACGTCGGGGAAGGTGGTGCCCCCGCCCTGGGCTGGTGTGTTGAGGTACATCACCAAGGTGGCTACGCGCTGGCCACCCCGGCGCAAGATGCGGGTCGTGCTGGGCTCTGTGGGGTCGAAATAGTCGTAGTGCGGCTTGTACTGGGCGCCGGGCAGGTAGCGCAGCACTTGCAGACCTTCGCCGTTCTCAATAGGCCAGTGCAGCAGTTGCGCAATCCGTTCTTCCAGGGCTTGCACCAAGGGGATTTCGCCGCGCTCAAAGAACATGCCGTCGCTGGTGCGGTCGTCATTGACTTCTTCAGTGGCGCTGTTGGAGGCCACGGTGAGCGAGCGCGCCATGCGCGGGCGCGCAGCAGCAATCAGCGCCTCGCATTCATCGCCCGAGAGCAGGTTGCCAAACACCGCCAGCCGTGGGTTGGCCATGGACAGCAGCACGTCGATGGAGCGGTCAGCGACCGCCAGGCGCGTGGGTGAATCGTGCAGGGCGGGCATGGGCACGGGCACAGCGGGCGGCATGCCGCGCTGCGCAGCCACTTCGTCCAGATGCTCACGCAGGGTGGTTTGCAGGGCGGTCAGGGCTACGTCTTCATCCCAGCCTGCTGCCTGCATGGACTGCAGCAAGGCGGGTGCAGCCACGTTGGCTTGGGCTTGGGCAATGATCCAGGCGCGCAGTTCAGGGGTGATGGCGGGCGCCGCAGCAACTGCGCCAGCGCCACGGGTGGTGGGGATGTGGTGGCTGTGGGTCATGGCCGTATTTTGTGCCTGATTCAATCGTTGCGGCGCCTAAATACCAGCCGATCGGGTGTGGAGGCGGCACGGTCAAAGGCGTAGCCTTCGGCATCAAAGTGCTGCAACTGCTCTGGTTGGGTGCAGCGCTGGCGGATGGCGTAGCGTGCCATCAGGCCCCGCGCGCGCTTGGCATGAAAGCTGACGATCTGGTAGCGGCTGCCTTTCCATTCTTCAAACACGCACTCCACCACGCGCGCCTGTAGCGCTTTGCGATCAACGGCTTTGAAGTACTCCTGCGATGCTAGGTTGAGCACGACCGGCGCGGTGGCAGGGGCCTCTGCTGGCATATCTGGCGCGTTGCTGCTGGCTGCTGCCAGCTGCTGGTTCAGGCACTGCGCGATTTGCGCGCCCCAAAACTGGTAGAGCGAGCTGCCGGCACTGGTGCGCACGCGCGTGCCCATCTCCAGCCGGTAGGGCTGCATCCAGTCCAGCGGGCGCAGCACGCCGTACAGGCCACTGAGGATGGCCAGGTGCGCTTGCGCCCAGTCCAGATCTGCATGGCTGAGGGTGTGTGCGTCCAGGCCCTCGTACACATCGCCATTGAAAGCCAGCACGGCCTGGCGGGCGTTGTCGGCGCTGAACTGCGGCGTCCAGCTGGCGTAGCGCGCTACGTTCAGTGCCGCCAGCGCATCACTGATTTTCATCAGCGAGGCGACCTCTTGCGGTGATTGTTCGCGCAGCAGCGCTATGAGTTGGCTCGATTGCGGAATAAAGCGCGGCAGGGTGTGGGCCAGCCCTGCGGGCACAGGCGTGTCGTAGTCCAGTGATTTGGCGGGAGACAGCAGGATCAGCATGGCATGGGTGCAGACGAAAGGGCACAAAAAGAAGCGCCGACCCGGGGTGAGCAGGTCGGCGCGTGGGGAATGGTTTCAGGGGCGCGCGCAGCGCGCAGCCCCTGGGATGCGCCGGGCCTCAGGCCTGGGGCGGCTGCTCAAACGGCAGTTGCAGGTCACGCAGATCGCGGCGGGTTTCCACCAGCACCAGCGGGCCTTCGTCGATCACGACGGGCGCTGGCCGTGGACGCGGCACATGCACGGGGCGGGGTTCTGCGGCAATGGCTGCCTGTACTGCGGCCACTTTGTCTGCATCGGAATTGACCCACTGCAAACCGCAGCTTTGCGCAATCTCCTGCATCTGCACTATGGGCAATACATAGGGCTGCACGCGCGGCATGGTGCCGGTGTTGGCAGCAGCCTGTGCAGGCGCAGCTACCGGCGCGGGTGCTACAGGGGCCGGAGCCGCTGCGGGCGCAGCTGCGGCTGGCGCGGCGGTTGCGGCGGGCGCTGGGGCGGGTGCGTCGGCAGGCACCGTGGCGGCGCTGGCCTGATCAGCGC
>NZ_JAQUAL010000184.1:0-5696 GCF_028687295.1 Simplicispira sp. | reverse complement strand
GTGGAGCCCACGGTGGCCAGCATCACCTGGCCCCATTGCAGCTTGCCCAGCACCGCGTGCAGAGCATCGCGCAGCACCCGCGTGAGTTGCTGGCCAACGCTGCCCGCCTGCGCCAAGGTGGCCGTAGAGGGTGCCGATACCGCAGGGCCGGGCAGTGCCTGCGCTACCCCGTGGGCCGCTGCCACCAGCGGCAGCACCAGGGTTTCGCGGTCAAAAACGGCCACCTGCCGACGGGCCTCCTCCAGATGGGGCGCCTGCCAGAACGCCGCCATGCAGCGGGCCACGTCCGCATGGGCGCGGCGCATGAGCAGCGCCTTCCAGGCAATCACCACCCAGCTGGCCACCGACATGGCCAGCAGCAGCAGCGCCGTGGCCTGTGCCACCACATCGCCTTGGCGCAGCCAGTGCAGCAAGCCCATGGGGGTGCCAGATCAGTTCAGGCCGAGCACGTCGAACATGTCGAACATGCCGGTTTTCTGGGCGTGCAAAAAGCGCACGGCGCGCAGGCTGCCCTGGGCGTAGGTAGCGCGGCTGGAGGACTTGTGCGTGATCTCGATGCGCTCACCGGTGCCGGCAAACAGCACAGTGTGGTCGCCCACGATATCGCCGCCGCGGACAGTGGCAAAACCGATGGTGGAAGGATCGCGCTCGCCCGTCACACCCTCGCGCCCGTACACGGCGCACTCTTTCAGGTCGCGCCCCAGGGCATCGGCAATGACTTCACCCATTTTCAGGGCGGTGCCCGAGGGGGCATCGACCTTGTGGCGGTGGTGCGCCTCGATGATTTCAATGTCGTAGCCGGTGGACAGCGCCTTGGCCGCCATCTCCAGCAGTTTCAGCGTGACGTTGACGCCCACGCTCATGTTGGGCGCCATGACCAAAGCGGTGCGCTGCGCCAGCGCAGTGATTTCGGTTTTTTGCGCTGGCGTAAATCCTGTCGTGCCGATGACGGCCTTGACGCTCAGCTCGGCACACACCTGCAAATGCGCCAGCGTGCCCTCGGGGCGGGTGAAGTCGATCAGCACATCGGCGTTGGCCAGGCCAGCGCGCAGGTCGCTGGTGATGGTGACGCCGCTGGTGTGGCCCAGAAAAGCCGTGGCATCGGTGCCGATGGCGGGGCTATCAGGGATGTCCAGCGCGCCGCTGAGCACACAATCGTCGCTGGCACGCAGTGCCTCAATGAGCATGCGGCCCATGCGACCGCTGGCACCGGCAACAGCCACACGGTAAGGTGCCACACGGGGGGCAGAAGAGGTCGTAGCGGTCATGTCGTTTTTATACGGAAAAATGCGCCGCAGCAGTAGCGGCAGGAAAAAATCAGGACTCAGCGCCCTGGGGATTCCAGCGGTGGGTAGCTGGTAGCGGGCGCTGACTGGGGCAGCGCGGGCGCAGCTTCAGGCTTGGGGGACGGTGCAGGAAAGCGCGCCAGCTGGGCCTCGGTGGCCTCTAGCACGGGCACGGCACGCTGGGGTTTGTTTTTCTCCAGAGTGGCCACGAATTCGCTTTCAGAGGGCATTTCATCGCCCTCGAAGCGCTCGAACGTATCGCCCTGAAAGTACACCGTGAGCTTGCGTGTCTGCACTGGCGTGCCCGGGCGCTTGAGCGTAAAAACATACTCCCAGCGGTCGGCGTGGAACAGGCTGGTGATCAAGGGGGTGCCCAGAATGTCGCGCACTTGCTGACGCCCCATGCCCGGTTGCAGCGCCTGCACTTGCTCGCGCGAGACAAAGTTGCCCTGCACCACGTCAATCTTGTAGGGCGTGACGACGCTAGCCAAGCGGTCTGTGGCGCCATCAAGGCTGCCACAGGCCGCCAAACTGGCACCCAACAACACGAAAAGCCCCAAACGGGCGCTGCAATGGACTTGGGCGAACATGGGCAAAGGCATAGGGCTATGATCGTTTCATTGTAGTAGCGGCTGACCCACAGGCCCCTGGCGCACTGGTTGACGCACGAAAAAACATGCCATGACGAACATTGATGAACTGAAGAACACCGGCCTGAAGGCCACGTTGCCACGCCTGAAGATTCTTGAAATTTTCCAGAAGGGCGGACAGCGCCACATGACGGCCGAAGATGTGTTCCGCGTGCTGCTGGAAGAGCGATCCGACGTCGGCCTGGCCACGGTGTACCGCGTACTGACGCAGTTTGAGCAGGCCGGCTTGCTGATGCGCAGCAATTTTGAAAGCGGCAAGGCGGTGTACGAGCTGGATCAGGGTAGCCACCACGACCACTTTGTCTGCACTTCTTGCGGCAAGGTCGAAGAGTTTTACGACGCCGAGATCGAAAAGCGCCAGCAGCTGGTGGCTAAAAACAAAGGCTGGGTCGTGCATGACCACGCCATGGCGCTGTATGGGCAGTGCGCTACCTGCGCGGCGCGCCCACCTCGCTAGGCGCTGCCAATGACTCAGCCGCTCTGCTCCATGGCACGGCGGTGGCGCTCGACAAACTCCTGGTAGGTATCAATACCGCGCAGTTGCAAAATGGTGTTGCGCACCGCCGCCTCGACCAACACAGCAATGTTGCGCCCTGCCACCACTTGGATCACCGCCTTCAGCACGGGTACGCCCAGTACATCCTGGGTGAGCGGCTCATAGGGCATGCGCTCGTACTCGCGCTCCATGGTTTCTTTGCGCACCAGGTGCACGATGAGCTTGAGGCGCATCTTGCGCCGTACGGCGGTCTCACCAAAAATGGCACGGATGTCCAGCAGGCCGATCCCGCGCACTTCAAGCAGGTTTTGCAACAAATCGGGGCATTTGCCCTCAATGGTGGTCTGGTTGATGCGGTACAAATCCACCGCATCATCGGCTACCAGTCCGTTGCCGCGCGAAATCAGCTCCAGCCCCAGCTCGCTCTTGCCCAGGCCCGACTCGCCAGTGATCAGCACGCCCAAGCCCAGAATGTCCATGAACACACCGTGCATGGTGGTGCGATCGGCAAAATGCTTGGACAGGTAAGCGCGCAGCACATCAATCACAAAAGCTGACGACTCGCGCGTGGCAAACATGGGGATTTGCGCGCGCTCGCACATTTGCAGCAACGCCTCGGGGGCGCCCTGGCCATCGGCCAGCACCAGCACCGGTGGCTCCAGCGTGACGATGCGCGCAATGCGGCGCTGGCAATCCTCAGTAGTAGCGTTGGTGAGGTAGGCCACCTCGCGCTCGCCCAGAATCTGGACGCGGTAGGGGTGGATGTAATTCAAATACCCGACCAGATCGGCCCCGGAGCGTGCAGAACGCACCGCGACCTCGTCAAAACGGCGCTCGGAAGCGCCCAGCCCTGCCACCCACTCCCATTTCAGGTGGATGCGAAACTCTTCAAACAGGGCATCGGCGCTGACAACGTTGGGTTTCACGGCGCTGCGATGGTCAAAGGGTCAGATGGTCTGGGTAGATTGCCAACGGGCAATCAGACCGTGCAACGCCACGGCGTCAGGGCAGGTCTTGATCGTTTCGCGCAGCACCGCATCACTGAGCAACTCGGCGATTTCCGAGAGGATTTCCAGGTGTTTTTGCGTTGCGGCCTCGGGCACCAGCAAAAAGATCAGCAAACCCACGGGCTGCTCATCGGGTGCATCAAAGCCAATCGGGCGCTCCAGCTGGAACACCGCCGCCATGGGCGACTTGAGCCCCTTGATGCGGCCATGCGGAATGGCCACGCCATGGCCCAACCCGGTGGAGCCAAGGCGCTCGCGCGCAAAAAGGCTGTCGGTGATCAAGGCGCGCGACAAGCCATGCAGGCTCTCAAACAACAGCCCGGCCTCTTCAAAGGCGCGCTTTTTGCTGGTGGCGTCTACGCCCACGAGGACTTGCGCCGCAGGCAGGATGGAAGAAAGGCGATTCATGGTTTGGCGCTGATTATGCACCGCCTTGCCAAGGCTTTTTGCGCTGCGCTTGGCAGGAAAAAACCGCCCGTGGGCGGTTTGCTGGGATGGTGGATGAAGCACAAGGCACACTCAGTCATTGAGCCGACGGCGGGCCTCAGCGTGGTGGTCTTGCAAACGGTTCTTGTGGCGCACCACTTGCCGATCAAGTTTATCGACCAGCTCATCGACTGCGGCGTACAAATCCTCATGGGCCGACTCGGCAAACAGGTCACTTCCTTTGACACGCACACTGCACTCGGCGTGCTGGCGCTTTTCCTTTTCTTTCTGGTTTTCAACCGACAACAACACCTTGACGCCCACCACCTGATCAAAGTGGCGGGTGATCCGATCGAGCTTGGTGGTGACGTAGTTGCGCAAGGCAGGCGTCACGTCCAGATGGTGGCCGCTGATCGTCAAATTCATAGGAAAGTCTCCTGTCGTTCACGGTGAGAAAAAAGCCGCCTTTACTTCTGAAGGCAACCCGCGAGAACCCGAAAAAAACGCGTTGACGCGCTTTCACTATGCGCCTGCCTGCGGCGAAAAGCAACGCCATAACGCCATGGCGCCACGGGGTAAAAATACCCCCTCGCGCGCACCTGAAAAAGTGCGCACAATGGCGGGCTTTGCCGTGCGGCGGCCCCAGCCTTCGTGCGCTTTGCACCTTCGTCCATTTCGCGCCCCCGGGCGCCACCTGATTTCCCACCTGCCAGACCATGACCCAGCCCAGCTCCCCTGCCCTGCACACCTCTGCCCTGACCTCGCTGCCGCTGCTGGCGCGCGGCAAGGTGCGCGACAACTACGCCGTGGGCACTGACCGCATCCTGATGGTGGCCAGCGACCGGCTCTCAGCGTTTGACGTGATCATGGGCGAGCCCATCCCCGGCAAGGGCGAGTTGCTGACGCAGATGGCGCTGTTCTGGTTCGACAAGCTGGGCCACATCTGCCCCAACCACCTCACCGGCGAGGCCCCCGAGAGCGTGGTCAGCCCCGCCGAGGCCGCGCAGGTGCGTGGCCGCTCCATGCTGGTGCAGCGCCTGCAACCCATTCCCGTCGAGGCGGTGGTACGCGGCTACCTGGCCGGCAGCGGCTGGAAGGAGTACCAAGAATCGCGTGCGGTGTGCGGCGTACCCCTGCCCGAAGGGCTGACCAACGCGGCCAAGCTGCCTGAGCCCATCTACACCCCCGCCGCCAAGGCCGCTGCGGGCGAGCACGACGAGAACATCACCTTCGAGCGCACGGTCGAAATGATCGGTCTGGAGCTGGCCACCAAGATCCGCGACCTGAGCATCGCCATCTACAAGGCCGCCGCTGAAATCGCCCTGACCAAGGGCATGATCATTGCCGACACCAAGTTCGAGTTCGGCCTGGCGCCCGATGGCACGCTGGTGCTGATGGATGAAGTGCTCACCCCCGACAGCTCGCGCTACTGGCCTGTGGAAGGCTACGCCGACGCCCTGGCCCAAGGCGAGAACCCGCCCAGCTACGACAAGCAGTTTGTGCGCGACTGGCTGGAGCAAGCCAAGGTGGGCGGCAAGCCCTGGGACAAAACCGCCCCCGCACCGCGCCTGCCGCAGGACGTGATCGAAAAGACCGCCGCAAAGTACCGCGAGGCGCTGGAGCGCTTGACCGGCTGAACCAAGCCAGCGCCGCCCCAAAAAGCAAAAGGCCCCGAGGGGCCTTTTGTCATGGCGTAAACAGCGCCGGTCAGCTCAGCACCACGCTGGACAGGCGGCGGCGGTAGGTGGCCACCAGCGGGTCTTCGGGCGGGATCTGGCCGTCGGCCACTTTCACCTTGGGCGGCTCGATGATTTCGAGGATGGCCACGTAC
>NZ_JAQUAL010000183.1:0-5762 GCF_028687295.1 Simplicispira sp. | reverse complement strand
CGGTCAGCTCAGCACCACGCTGGACAGGCGGCGGCGGTAGGTGGCCACCAGCGGGTCTTCGGGCGGGATCTGGCCGTCGGCCACTTTCACCTTGGGCGGCTCGATGATTTCGAGGATGGCCACGTACAGCTTGCGCGCGGCCTCGTCGCTCCAGGCTTTGTCGCGCATCAGGATTTCGAGCAGCTCGTCCATGGCGTCTTGCCAGCGCTGCTGGGCGATGAGCCAGCGGGCGCGGCCCAAGCGGGCGTCAAAATCGCGCTTGTTGGCGGCAATTTTGGCATCAAATTCGGCCCCAGCGCCCGCGCCACCTGCGCTAGTAGCTACAAAATCAAGAGCATCCATCCACGCCTTCAGCGCGCCCAGCTTGCGCGAGGTGCCCGCCTTGGCAATCACCGGGGCAAAGGCGACTTTGGCGTCGTCTTCGCGGCCCAGTTGCAAGAGCAGCTTGACGTAATCGAAGCGGGCGTCGTCATTGGCCGGGTCGGCGGCCACGGCGTGCTGGAGTTTTTCCAGGGCGGTGTCGGTGTCGCCCTCGGCCAGGGCGTCCAGGGCTTGTTCTTCTTCGACTTGCGCCTCGGCCTCGGCGGCGCTGGGCACATGTTTGTCAAGAAAGGCGCGCACCTCGGCCTCGGGCAGCGCGCCGGTAAAGCCATCGACCGGCTGGCCCTGGTGGAACAGCACACACAGCGGGATGCTGCGCACGCCCAGCATTTGCGACAGCTGACCGGCAATTTGCGGCACCTGGTCGGCATCGAGCTTGGCCAGGATGAAGCGCCCGGCGTAGTCGGTTTCGAGCTTTTCCAGCACCGGCCCCAGTTGCTTGCAGGGGCCGCACCAGGGCGCCCAGATGTCCAGCAGCACCGGCGCCTGCATGGACGCTTGCAGCACTTCGGCTTCAAAATTTTCGAGGGTGATGTCAATCATGGCTCAAGCTTCCTGGCGATGGAGGGAATGGGAGGGAACGGGGGTGGGTGGCAAAAAGTAAAATCGCGGGTTCACACTTTGGCGGCCAGCGGCCAGCATGGCGCACCGCTCTCCACACACTATGAACCCCATCCAGATCGGTGTGGTCATGGGCTCCAGCAGCGACTGGGACACCATGCAGCACGCAGTGCAGATTCTCCAGCAATTCGACATCCCGCACGAGGCGCGGGTGGTTTCAGCGCACCGCATGCCTGACGACATGTTTGCCTATGCCGAAGCGGCTGCGGGCCGGGGCCTGAAAGCCATCATTGCCGGTGCGGGCGGCGCCGCCCACCTGCCGGGCATGATCGCCGCCAAGACCACGGTGCCGGTGCTGGGCGTGCCGGTGGCCAGCCGCCACCTGCAAGGCGTCGATTCGCTGCACAGCATCGTGCAGATGCCCAAGGGCATTCCGGTGGCCACGTTTGCGATTGGCACGGCGGGCGCGGCCAACGCGGCGCTGTTTGCCGTGGCCCTGCTGGCCAACGAGAACCCCGCACTGCGCCAGCGCCTGGAGGCTTTCCGCGCCGCCCAGACCGAGGTAGCGCGCAACATGACCCTGCCGCCCGCCGCATGACCGATCACACCACCCCCTTGCGCGTGGCCCAGCCCCCCGAAGGCGCCTGCGCCGCAGCCACCGGCAGCGCCCCGGCGCCACGGGTTTTGCTGCCCGGCGCCACGCTGGGCGTGCTGGGCGGCGGCCAGTTGGGCCGCATGTTTGCGCACGCGGCGCAGGCCATGGGTTACTTCACCGTGGTGCTCGACCCCGATCCGGTCAGCCCCGCCGGGCTGGTCAGCCACCACCACATCCAGACCGGCTACGAAGACCCCGACGGCCTGGCGCGCCTGGCCGCGCTGAGCGACGCCGTGACCACCGAGTTCGAGAACGTACCCGCCGCCTCGCTGGCGGCGCTGGCCGGGCAGTGCCCCGTGGCCCCAGCGGCGCGCGCCGTGGCGGTGGCGCAAGACCGCGCCCAGGAAAAAGCCCACTTTGTGCGCTGCGGCGTGCCCTGCGCGCCCTATGCGGTGATCGAGACGGCCGCGCAACTGGCCGCCATCTCCGGCGATTTGCTGCCCGGCATCCTCAAAACCGCCCGCATGGGCTACGACGGCAAAGGCCAGGTGCGCGTGGCCACGCCCGCCGAGCTGGCCGCTGCCTGGGACTCGGTCGGCCAGGTGCCCTGCGTGCTGGAAAAAATGCTGCCGCTGGCGCTGGAGTGCTCGGTCATCGTGGCGCGCGGCGCCGATGGCAGCGTGGTCAACCTGCCGGTGCAGCGCAATTTGCACCGCAACGGCATCCTGGCCGTGACCGAGGTGTATGAACAAAATCTGCCTCCAGCCCTTGCGCAGCAAGCGGTAGCAGCTTCCAAATCGATAGCAACCGGCCTGCACTACGTGGGCGTGCTGTGCGTGGAATTTTTTGTGCTGCAAGACGGCAGTCTGGTGGTCAACGAGATTGCACCGCGCCCGCACAACAGCGGCCACTACAGCCAGAACGCCTGCGACGTCTCGCAGTTCGAGCTGCAAGTGCGCGCCCTGGTGGGCCTGCCGCTGGTGCAGCCGCGCCAGCACAGCGCCGCCGTCATGCTCAACCTGCTGGGCGATTTGTGGTTTGCCCATGGCGATGTAGCGCACACGCCGCCCTGGGATCAGGTGCTGGCATTGCCCGGCACGCACCTGCACCTGTACGGCAAAACGCAGGCCAAGCACGGGCGCAAGATGGGCCACCTGAACATCACCGCCGCCACGGCAGAAGCCGCACGCGCCACCGCGCTGCAAGCGGCCGCGCTGCTGGGCATTGCGCCGTTCTGAGGCCGCCATGGTTGTTGACGGCACCCTGCCCGACTCCATCACTGCCGCTGCCCGCGCCCTGCGTGCGGGCGCGCTGGTCGGTTTGCCCACCGAAACCGTGTACGGCCTGGCCGCCGACGCGGGCAACGACGCTGCCGTGGCACAAATCTTTGCCGCCAAAGGCCGCCCCAGCGACCACCCGCTGATCGTGCATGTGGCCGACGCCAGCGGCATGGCCCACTTTGCCCGCGAGGTGCCCGCGTTTGCGCAGGCGCTGGTCGATGCCTTCTGGCCCGGCCCGCTCACGCTCATCCTGCCGCGCCTGGCGGGGGTGGCCACTGCGGCCACCGGCGGGCAGGGCAGCGTGGGCCTGCGCTGCCCGGCGCACCCGGTGGCCCAGGCCCTGCTGCGCGCCTGCGCCAGCAGCGACCCGGCCCTGGGCGGCGCCCCCGTGTGGGGCGTGGCCGCGCCCAGTGCCAACCGCTTTGGCCGCGTCAGCCCCACCACCGCCGCGCATGTGCAGGCCGAGCTGGGCGACGCGCTGCTGGTGCTCGATGGCGGCGCCTGCGCCGTGGGCATCGAATCGACCATCATCGACTGCACGCGCGGCGTGCCCGTGCTCTTGCGCCCCGGCGCCATCACGCGCGACCAGATCGCCGCCGCTTGCGGCCTGCGCCCACTCTCAAAAGAAGAGCTGCCTGCGCATACCCCGCGCGCCTCAGGCACACTTTTGACCCACTATGCGCCCAGCGCCAAAGTGCGGCTGATGGATGCCAAGGCACTGCAAGCGGGGCTGGACGTGCTGGGCCAGGACGCCGCGCACCTGGCGGTGTACGCCCGCGCCAGCCTGCACAGTGCCAGCGGCGGCGTGCTGCTGCGGCGCATGCCCACCGATGCGGCCACCGCCGCCACCGAACTGTTTGCCGCCCTGCGCAGCTTTGACGACGCGGGCGTGCGCCTGATCTGGATCGAGACCCCGCCCGACACCCCCGACTGGGAAGGCGTGCGCGACCGGCTGCAACGCGCCGCCGCCTGAACACGCCCGGCCACCGCACCACCCCCCGCTTACACTGACCCCCCACCACACCGGAGAACACAACATGGCAGCAAATTGGATGCGCCGCACCGCCCTGGTCGCCGCATGTGCGTCGGCCGCACTGCTGGCGGCCTGCGGCTCCAGCAGCATCGAGTCCGCCCTCAAACCCCAGCAGCTGATTGCCTTTGGCGACGGCTACAGCTATGTGGGCAACCAGCGCTACACCGTCAACAACGC
Organism: Simplicispira sp.; assembly: GCF_028687295.1. NCBI lineage: Bacteria > Pseudomonadati > Pseudomonadota > Betaproteobacteria > Burkholderiales > Comamonadaceae > Simplicispira > Simplicispira sp. The sequence goes on along the minus strand of NZ_JAQUAL010000183.1, from coordinate 1,735 downwards.
CAGCGCCAACAACTGGACGCTGCAACTGCTGGACCACTACCAAAAGAACGGCTCGGCCGCCGGTGGCCTGCACAGCTTTGCGGAAGGCAATGTGCGCATCACCGACCCCACGGATGCCGCTGGCAAGCCCGGCACGCGCACCGTCACCGCCCAAATTGACGAGTTTCTGGCCACAAAAACTCTGGCGCCCAACGATTTGCTGCTGGTCAACGGCGGCATCAGCGACCTGATCGTGGGCATGGCCGCCGTGCGCGCGGGCACCCAGACGCCCGACCAGTTTGTGGCCAACGCCCGCCTGAACGGCCAGGCGCTGGCCGCGCAGGTGCGCCGGCTGGTGGCGGCAGGCGCCTCGCACATCGCCGTCACGGGCACCTACGACCTGGGCAAAACGCCCTGGGCCAAATCCATAGGCCAGGAGGCCCTGCTCAGCCAGGCCAGCAGCCGCTTCAATGAAGCGCTGCTGGTGGCCCTGAACGACCAGAGCCAGCATGTGCTGTATGTGGATGCGGCCTATTACGTGAACCTGTACGAGTCCTCGCCCTCGTCGTTCTCGTTCAACAACGCGACCACGCCGGTGTGTACCTCGGTGGACGCGGGCAACGGCATTGGCATCGGGCAGGGGCAGGTCAATTCGGCCCTGTGTACCTCGGCCACCTTGCTGCCAGGCGCCGACGCAGACCGCTACGTGTTTGCCGATGCGGTGTACCTGACGCCCTCGGCCCACCGCCAGCTGGGCACCTACGCCTACGACAAGCTGCGCGCACGCTGGTAAGCGCGCCCCGCCCACACAAAAAAAGGACGTGTACCCCACGTCCTTTTTTTGCGTTCAGCCGCCAATCACGGCGGCGGCAAAGCTCAGAGCGCGCCTGCGCTGTCCAGGCGCTCGATCACGTAATCGGCAATCAGGCGGTGGCCCCGGGGCGTGGGGTGTACGTCATCGGCATACAGGTAGCCGTCGGTGTCGGCGGCGGTGGTGCTGCGCTGGGTGCAGGCCAAAGAGCTGCCGCCCAGCGGGTTGAGCGCCACATCGGTGCTGCACGCCATGCCGGTGAGGTTGGTCAGACCAAAGCGTGCGGGCGCGGCCACTTGCTCGCGGCCCCGGGCAAACACATCGGCCCAGACCACGGAGGCGCCTTGCAGCCCGGTCTGCAACTGGGTGTTGAAGGTGACGGCCAGGGTGGTGATGAGCTGGCGCGTGGCGGCATCGCGCTCCAGGGCCAGCGGGGTGTTGCCCACATCGGGCACGTTGGCCACCAGCACCTGACCGGCGCCCTTGGCCAGCACCTGCTGGCGCACCAGGGTGGCCAGGGCAGCGCCTGCCTGTGCCATGTTCTGCACGGCGGCAGCGGCGGCGGCATCCACGGCGCCCGCGCCCCCGGCGGCCACGGCGGTCTGGGCAGCCTCACTCCAACCGGCGGCCAGGGCAGCGCCCACGGCAGCGTTGCCACCTTGCGCGGCAGCTGCCACGGCATTGAGGTTCATGAACAAATCGTTGGCGCCCGCCATCACCGTGACCAGTTCGGTGCCGCTAAAACTGCCGCCCGTGCGCGACAAATGGGTGGTGATTTGCGTCTGCACTGGCGTGGCCGTCATGCCGATGGTGGTGCCAAAGAACGGTGCGTTCTGCAACGCCACGCTGTGCGGCCCCACCGGGCTGGTGACGCGGGCACCGCCCTGGGCGTAGTTCTGGCAACCACCCACGCTGGTGACGGGTGCGCCGACCAGGCCGGGCACG
>NZ_JAQUAL010000182.1:0-5784 GCF_028687295.1 Simplicispira sp. | reverse complement strand
ATTTACTCCTTTATTAATAGCTACTAGCGCTTGCTGCGCAAGGTCTAGAGGCCAATTTGATACATATTATTAGTGGGCTGCCCACTGGATGGTGCTGAGGTCTACACCATCCTGGAACATCTCCCACAGCGGACTGAGTTCGCGCAGCTTGGCCACGTTTTCGCGGATGGTGCCGATGGCGTAATCAATCTCCTCCTCGGTGGAGAAGCGGCCAATGGTCATGCGCAGGCTGCTGTGGGCCAGCTCGTCGCTGCGGCCCAGCGCGCGCAGCACGTAGCTGGGCTCCAGGCTGGCCGAGGTGCAGGCCGAGCCTGACGACACCGCCAACCCCTTGATGCCCATGATCAGCGACTCGCCCTCAACAAAGTTGAAGCTCATGTTCAGGTTGTGCGGCACGCGGCGCGCCGTGTCGCCATTGATGAAGACCTGCTCGATGTCTTTCAGGCCGTCCAGCAGGCGCTGGTGCAGGGCCTGGGCCTTGGCCAGGTCTTGCGCCATTTCTTCTTTGGCCAGGCGGAAGGCCTCGCCCATGCCCACGCACTGGTGGGTGGGCAGCGTGCCCGAGCGCATACCGCGCTCATGGCCACCGCCGTGCATTTGGGCTTCCAGGCGCACGCGGGGCTTGCGGCGCACATACAGCGCGCCGATACCCTTGGGGCCGTAGGTTTTGTGCGAGGCCAGGCTCATCAAATCCACGGGCAGGGTTTTCAGGTCGATCTCGATCTTGCCAGTGGCCTGGGCCGCATCGACGTGGAAGATGATGCCCTTCTCACGGCACAGCGCACCAATGGCCGGGATGTCCTGGATCACGCCAATCTCGTTGTTCACGAACATGACGCTGATCAGGATGGTGTCGGGCCGGATGGCGGCCTTGAGCACCTCAAAATCCAGCAAGCCGTTTTCCTGCACGTCCAGGTAAGTGACTTCAAAGCCCTGGCGTTCCAGTTCACGCATCACGTCCAGCACGGCTTTGTGCTCGGTCTTGACGGTGATCAGGTGCTTGCCCTTGCCTTTGTAGAACTGCGCTGCGCCCTTGATGGCGAGGTTATTGGACTCGGTAGCGCCGCTGGTCCAGACGATTTCGCGCGGATCGGCGCCAATCAGGTCAGCCACTTGCTCGCGGGCTTTTTCAACGGCGGCTTCGGCCTCCCAGCCCCAAGCGTGGCTGCGGGATGCGGGGTTGCCAAAGTGCTCGCGCAGCCACGGGATCATGGCGTCCACGACGCGCGGATCGACGGGCGTGGTGGCGCCGTAATCAAGGTAAATGGGGAAGTGCGGTGTCGTGTCCATGGCTGGCTCAGTGAAAGGTTCTGGCTGGCAAAACAGAAGAAAGTGAAAAGCAATCTCGCAGGGCAGCGCTGGCCTGGTGGCCGCGCGCTGGCACCACTGCGCTATCAGGACTTGGCGAAAACGTTGCCCAGGGCGAACACCGAATTGGGCGCGTTCACACGGATGGGCTTGACCACCGGCGTGGTGGAAATGGCGCGGCGCACTGCCGGTTTTTCTTCAATCTGCACACCCTTGGCCAACTGGTCTTCCACCAGTTTTTGCAGCGTGACGGCATCCAGAAACTCGACCATGCGTTGGTTCAGCGAAGCCCACAGGTCGTGCGTCATGCAACGGCCGGTTTCGCCCAGGCAGTTTTCTTTGCCACCGCACTGGGTGGAGTCAATGGGCTCGTCCACCGACACGATGATGTCGGCCACAGTGATGTCGGTGGCCTTGCGTGCCAGCGTGTAGCCGCCGCCGGGGCCCCGGGTGGACTCGACCAGCTCATGGCGGCGCAGTTTGCCAAACAGCTGCTCCAGATACGACAGGGAAATGCGTTGGCGTTGGCTGATGGCTGCCAGCGTGACAGGGCCGTTGTTCTGGCGCAGGGCCAGGTCAATCATGGCAGTGACCGCAAAGCGGCCTTTGGTGGTGAGGCGCATCGCAAGCTCCTTTTTTGGCTTGTTGGTTCAGAAAATACCGCTTGCCGTGGATAACCGCAGCAGTACCGTCTCAGCCCATCACGCTGCCTTGTCGGCGCAGACGTTCATCGCAGGGCATTGGTTGAGTGTTTGACCACAGTATAGCACAATCCCCATTATTTTTGTCGGATAAAGTGACTTTACAGTCACATTTGACGCTGTCAGGTCGCATTCACACACACTGCTGGGGGCTTTCTAGGCACTGGCCATCGGGTCACTGCCGTGGGCGCCAAAAGCACGCTCTTTCAGCAGCGCCAACTGGTCACGCAGGCGCGCTGCCTGCTCAAACTCCAGGTTGCGCGCATGCTCCAGCATTTGCTTTTCCAGGCGCTTGATTTCGCGGGCTACCTCTTTCTCTGACATGTCTTCTACCTGGGCGCGCTGCATCGCCTCCTGCTCCATGCGGGCCGCATCTTTGCCTGCTTTTTCGCTGTAAACACCGTCAATCAGGTCTTTTACTTGCTTGACAATGCTGCGCGGCGTAATTCCTAGCTTTTCGTTGTGTGTGATCTGTTTGGCGCGCCGACGTTCCGTCTCGCCGATGGCTTTTTCCATGGACGCCGTGATGCGGTCGGCATACAAAATGGCCTGGCCGCTCAAATTGCGCGCGGCGCGGCCAATGGTCTGGATCAGACTGCGCTCGGAGCGCAAAAAGCCCTCCTTGTCGGCATCCAGAATCGCCACCAGCGACACCTCGGGAATATCCAGCCCTTCGCGCAGCAGGTTGATGCCCACCAGCACATCAAACGCGCCCAGGCGCAGGTCACGGATGATTTCCACGCGCTCCACGGTGTCCACATCGCTGTGCAAGTAGCGCACCTTGACACCGTTGTCGCTCAGGTAATCGGTCAATTGCTCGGCCATGCGCTTGGTCAGGGTGGTGATGAGCACGCGCTCCTGGCGCTCTACACGCAGGCGGATTTCCTGCAACACATCATCGACCTGCGTGGCCGCCGGGCGCACCTGCACCAGCGGATCGACCAGCCCGGTGGGGCGCACCACCTGCTCCACCACTTTGCTGGCGTGCTGCTTTTCGTAGTCTGCCGGGGTGGCTGAGACGAACACCACCTGGCGCATGCGCTGCTCAAACTCCTCCAGCTTGAGCGGGCGGTTGTCCAGCGCGCTGGGCAACCGAAAACCATATTCGACCAGCGTGGTCTTGCGCGAACGGTCGCCGTTGTACATGGCACTGAGCTGGCCCATCATCTGGTGGCTTTCATCCAGAAACATCAGCGCATCTTTGGGCAGGTAGTCGGTCAACGTGCTGGGCGGATCGCCCGGCGCCGTGCCCGAGAGGTGGCGCGAGTAGTTCTCGATGCCTTTGCAGTGCCCCACTTCGCTGAGCATTTCCAGATCAAAACGGGTGCGCTGCTCCAGCCGCTGGGCTTCGACCAGCTTGCCATCACCCACCAACTGCTTCAGGCGCTCGGCCAGCTCCAGTTTGATGGCCTCGACCGCCAACAGCACCTGGTCGCGTGGCGTGACGTAGTGGCTGCCCGGGTACACCGTAAAGCGCGCAATGCTCTGGCGCACCCGCCCGGTGAGCGGATCGAACAGCTGCAGGCTCTCGATTTCATCGTCAAACAGCTCGATGCGCAGCGCCAGCTCGGAATGCTCCGCCGGGAACACGTCGATGGTGTCGCCGCGCACACGGAAGTTGCCGCGCGCAAAGTCCATGTCGTTGCGCTGGTATTGCATGCGCACCAACTGGGCGATGGCATCGCGCTGACCGATGCGGTCGCCCACGCGCAGCGTCATGATCATGCGGTGGTAGCTCTCGGGGTTGCCGATACCGTAAATGGCCGACACCGTGGCCACAATCACCACATCGCGCCGCTCCAGAATGCTTTTGGTGCAAGACAGCCGCATTTGCTCGATGTGCTCGTTGATGGCGCTGTCTTTCTCGATGAACAGGTCGCGCTGCGGCACATAGGCTTCGGGCTGGTAATAGTCGTAATAACTGACGAAATACTCCACCGCGTTTTTCGGGAAAAACTCGCGAAACTCGCTGTAGAGCTGGGCCGCCAGTGTCTTGTTGGGCGCAAAAACGATGGCCGGGCGCCCCAGCCGGGCAATGACGTTGGCCATGGTGAAGGTCTTGCCCGAGCCGGTCACGCCCAACAGGGTCTGGAACACCTCGCCATCGCGCACGCCCTCTACCAGTTGGTCGATGGCAGTGGGCTGATCGCCCGCAGGCGGGTAAGGCTGGTACAGCGCAAAGGGCGAATCAGGGAAATGGACAAACTGCCCGGCAGCGGGCACAGCGGTAATTTCTGACATGGCAAAGGTGCGGCAGCGCAGACCCGGCGCCGCTAAAATTGGGGGGAGCCCAAAAGCCTAACAGCTGCGGCTGCAATGCTCCACCCTCCCCCCTTTCTTCACCCCTCCAAGGACTCACATGTCTCTGTTCACCGCCGTCGAAATGGCGCCCCGCGACCCCATCCTGGGCCTCAATGAGCAATTCAACGCCGACACCAACCCCAACAAGGTCAACTTGGGCGTGGGCGTGTATTTCGACGACAACGGCAAGCTGCCGCTGCTGGAATGCGTGCAAAAAGCCGAAGCCGCCCTGATGGCCAAGCCCACCGCCCGGGGCTACCTGCCCATCGACGGCATCGTGGCCTACGACAACGCCGTCAAGGCGCTGGTGTTTGGCGAAGGCAGCGAACCCGTCACCTCGGGCCGCGTGGCCACGGTGCAAGCCATTGGCGGCACGGGCGGCCTGAAAATCGGTGCCGACTTTTTGAAGAAAATCAGCCCCGATGCCAAGGTGCTGATCTCCGACCCCAGCTGGGAGAACCACCGCGCCCTGTTCACCAACGCCGGTTTCGTGGTCGATACCTACGCCTACTACGACGCTGAAAAACGCGGCGTCAACTTCGACGGCATGCTGGCCAGCCTGAATGCGGCTGCGCCCGGCACCATCATCGTGCTGCACGCCTGCTGCCATAACCCCACCGGCTACGACATCACCCCCGCGCAGTGGGACCAGGTGGTGGAAGTGGTCAAGGCCAAGGGCCTGACCGCTTTCCTCGACATGGCCTACCAGGGCTTTGGCCACGGCATTGCCGAAGACGGCGCCGTGATCCAGAAGTTTGTGGCCGCTGGCCTGAGCTTTTTTGTCTCCACCAGCTTCTCCAAGAGCTTCAGCCTGTACGGCGAGCGCGTGGGCGGCCTGAGCGTGCTGTGCGAGAACAAGGAAGAAGCCGCGCGCGTGCTCTCCCAGCTCAAAATCGTCATCCGCACCAACTACAGCAACCCACCTACCCACGGCGGTGCGGTGGTGGCTGCCGTCCTGGGCAACGCCGAGCTGCGCGCCCTGTGGGAAAAAGAACTGGGCGACATGCGCGTGCGCATCAAGGCCATGCGCCAAAAGCTGGTCGATGGCCTGAAAGCCGCTGGCGTGCAGCAAGACATGTCGTTCATGACGCAGCAAATCGGCATGTTCAGCTACTCGGGCCTGTCCAAAGACCAGATGGTGCGCCTGCGCAATGAGTTTGGCGTGTACGGCACCGACACGGGCCGCATCTGCGTGGCCGCGCTCAACAGCAAGAACATCGACTACGTGTGCCAGGCCATCGCCAAGGTGGTGTAAGCACCGGGTAAACCCCTGATACAGAAACCGCCTTCGGGCGGTTTTTTTATGGTAATTTTGGCCTCTAGCGCCCGTCTGGCGTGCGCTTGCAGCTATCAAAAAAATAGTAAATCAACCCCTGCCACCGCCCCCACCGATGACCACTGCCCTGCCCCAACCCCTGCGCAACCTCCGCATCCTCAGCCTGGCGCTGAACCTGCCCGGCCCGGCGGCTCTGGT
>NZ_JAQUAL010000181.1:0-5895 GCF_028687295.1 Simplicispira sp. | reverse complement strand
GGTTCGCAGCGCCCTTCATACCATGCCGCGTCGCTCTGCCTTGTTCTCGCTGTCTGCGCTCACACGGGCCTACCAGCGCAATCTCAAGACCCTGGCCCGCGTTACCCGGCCCGCCCGCGCCCAAGCCACCAAGGCCGTGAAGGCGGCGGTGAAATCTGCGGTCAAGGCGGCAGTGAAAGAGGCCATCCACGAGGCAGTCCCGACTGCCAAGACGGCGCACCGTCAGCCCACGGGCGCGGTGGCGCGCCGCAAATCCCTGGCGCCCCAGGGCGACTGGATCGCCGGTGTGGCCACCGGCCCTGCTGGTGCGCGGCGATTTCATTTGTACGTTCCGCCAGGTCTGGCCTTGCGCAGTGCTGAAAAGCTGCCGCTCATGGTCATGCTGCACGGCTGCGACCAGACTGGCGCGGACTTGGCCAGCAGCTCGCGCATGAACCGGTTGGCAGCGCGCCATCGCTTTCTGGTGCTCTACCCCGAGCAGGAGCGGCTGGCCAATGCCCGGGGCTGCTGGAACTGGTATGGCGCGCGCAGTGGCAGGCCGGACGCCGAGGCGGCCACGCTGCTGGCCGCAGTCCAGCAGGTGGCGCTGCACCACCCGGTCGATCTGGCGCGGGTGGCGGTGGCGGGCTTGTCGGCGGGCGCCTCGATGGCGGTGCTGATGGCAGCGCGTTACCCGGCGCATTTTTGTGCCGTGGCCATGCACTCGGGCGTTGCGCCCGGCACGGCAGATTCGGCTGCCACGGCGTTGGCCGCCATGCGGGGCCACCGCGCAGGGCAATTGCCTTTGCCCCATGCCAGCGCGGTATCGCCGGGCACCAGTGCTTTATCAGCGCCTTTGCCGCCCTTGCTGGTGCTGCATGGCGATGCCGATGGCATCGTGTCGGTGCGCAATGCGGCGCAGACGGCGCAGCTGTGGGCCCAGGCGCTGGGCGCCCGGGCTGGCACCGTGCGCGCCCAGCAGCGCGGCAAGCGCTACCCGATGCGCGTGACGCAATTCAGGGCCAGAGGCCGCACGGTGGTGGTGGTGCGAGAGATTGTCGGCCTGCGCCATGCCTGGAGTGGCGGCGCGCCCGGCCTGCACTTCAGCGACCCTGCCGGGCCCGATGCCTCGGCACTGGTCTGGGCATTTGTGGCGCGGGAATTCAAGAAATCAGCAGCCAAATAGGGCTTCAAGGCCCGCAGGATGGGCGCATCCAGCTATTGATTTGATAGTGGTTGATGGCCGCTTACACCAGCCCGGCTGCGTGCAGTTCTTTTTTCAGGTAGGCGTAAAACAGGGGCGCTGCCACCAGACCGGCGGGGCCGAACACCGCCTCGGCCACAAACATCACCGAGAGCAGCTCCCATACACCCATGTGCGTGCGCTGGCCCACCACTTTGGCGTTGATCACGTACTCGGCCTTGTGGATCAGCACCAGAAAGCCCAGGCACGCCAGCGCCGCCACGGGCGACACCGACAGGCCCACAATCGTGATCACCACGTTGCACAGCAGGTTGCCCACAATGGGCACCAGCCCGGCCACAAAGGTCAGGGTGATGAGTACGGGGGTGTAGGGCAGGGCAATCTCCCACCACGGCAGCACGAACAGCAAAAACAGCGCTGTCAGCAGGGTGTTGAAAGCGGCAATCCAGAACTGCGCGGCCACGATCTGGCGAAAAGCCTCGCCAAAGCGTGCAATGCGCAACACCAGCGCCTGCGCCAGCGGCCCGCGTGCGGGGCCGACTTTGCGCACGGCAGCCAGGGCACCAATCAACAGCCCCACGTAGGCGAACAGCAAACCACCCAGCCAGACGCGCCCGGCCATGGCCAGTGCCCCTGCTTTGGCGCCCAGGTAGCTGGCAATCGTGCGCTGTATTTCGACGGCGCCCTCGGGCAGCTGCGCGGCAATGTCGGGGGGGAGCTTTTGGCGCAATTCCAGTACGGTGCGGGCCATGTAGTCCAGCAACTCGCGGTACTGCTGGGGGGCATCAACGATATAGCCGCGCGAGTGCGACAGGCCCAGCACCACCAGCGTCAGCGGCGAGAGCATGACCAGTGCAGCCGCCAGCACCTGCGCTGCGCGGGGGGGTGCATCGGCAGTGGCACCTGGCCCGCGCCGCCCCAACCAGGCAAAGCGCGGTACCAGCCAGCGGGTCAGCAAAAAGCCCAGGCAAACGCACAGCAGGCCTGGCAGCAGGCCGCGCCACATCACCAGCAGCAGCGCTGCCCCCATGAGGAGATAGCTGGCAATGACCACACCGCGTGGGCCGGGCCACGCCGCAAGGGGTGCAAGGTCGCGGGAGGTGTTCGAGGGCGGCGGGTGCCCCATCGTGCGTGCTCGCTGGCGAAAGCGCTTCAGCGCACGACGACGGCAGCACCGTCGCCGCGCGGGGCGATGGCACCTATCGTGTAAACCTGCTCACCGGCGGCGCGCAGCGTGGCGGCGGTGGCTTCGGCGTGCTCGGCGGGCACCACGACGACCATGCCGATGCCGTTGTTGAACGTGCGGTTCATCTCGGTGTCGTCAATGCCGGCGGTGGCTTGCAGCCAGGCAAACAGTTCGGTTTGTGGCCAGCTGCCTTTTTGCAGGTGGGCGGCAAGGCCCTCGGGCAGTACACGCGGGATGTTCTCCAGCAGGCCACCGCCCGTGATGTGGGCCAGCGCCTTGATGGGGTGTGCGGCCAGCGCGGTCAGCACGTTTTTCACGTACAGGCGTGTCGGCTCCATGATGGCTTGCTTGAACGGCTTGCCGTCCAGTGTGGCCGGGGCGCTGGCGCCCGCGCGCTCGATGCACTTGCGCACCAGGCTGAAACCGTTGGAATGCACGCCGCTGGAGGCCAGGCCCAGCACCACGTCGCCCGCTTGCACGCTCGTGCCGGTGAGGATTTTGGATTTTTCGACCGCGCCCACGGCAAAGCCGGCCAGGTCGTATTCACCGGCGGGGTACATGCCAGGCATTTCGGCGGTTTCGCCGCCAATCAGCGCGCAGCCCGAGAGTTCGCAGCCACGGGCGATGCCACCGACCACGGCAGCGGCAGTGTCCACGTCCAGCTTGCCGCAGGCAAAGTAGTCCAGGAAGAACAACGGTTCGGCGCCTTGCACCAGCACATCGTTGACGCTCATGGCCACCAGGTCGATGCCCACGGTGTCGTGCATGTTCCATTCAAAGGCCAGCTTGAGCTTGGTGCCCACGCCATCGGTGCCAGACACCAGTACGGGCTCCTGGTAGCGCTTGGGCACTTCGAACAGCGCACCGAAGCCGCCAATGCCAGCCATCACGCCTTCGCGCATGGTCTTTTTGGCCAGCGGTTTGATGCGTTCGATCAGGGCGTCGCCAGCGTCAATGTCAACGCCAGCATCTTTGTAGGACAAGGGGGTAGGGGTGGGGGCAGAAGAGCTCATGGCGGGTGCGACACGAACCAACGTGCCGACAGACTAAAATTTGCGCAGATTCTACGGGCTGCGCACCCAGTGCGGCCCCAAGATGGCCCCAGGCATCTGTGCGGTAGCAGGCGTGACAGCCAAAATGCCCGTCCCGCACGATGGCCCGCCAGCAACCCTGGTGCAGCACACGCTCCTGGTTTTTCCACTGCTTTCTCTCACCACGCCAGCCGCCTTCATGCCACGATTTGCCCCTTTTTCATGCGCTGCCATGCACCTGGCGGGGCCGCAGCCGTGAAGCAGCTGGCCCTGGACATCGGACTGGCGCCCGCGCCCACGCTGGAGCGGTTTTTTGCCGGGCCCAACACCGCTGCGTTGCAGCACCTGTGGCAAGCGCTGGGCGAATCGGCAGGCACTGAACCCGTGCCCACCTACCTGTGGGGTGAGGCTGGCAGCGGCAAATCCCATTTGCTCAAGGCCGTGCGCGAAGCCTTGCGCGAGCAGGGCGCCAGTGTTGGCTGGCGCGATGCCAGCAGCAAGTACGCCCCGGCCTTTGACGAGCGCTGGAGCGTTGTCATCCTGGACGATGTTCACCTCTACAGCACCTCGCAGCAGAACGTGGCCTTCAACTGGTTCATCAACGCCATGAGCCCGGCCAACGGCGTGCCGCGCTGGGTGCTGGCTGCGGGCACCCTGCCGCCGCCCGATTTGCCGCTGCGCGCCGACCTGCGCAGCCGCCTGGGCTGGGGCCATGTGTTCCAGCTGCACCTGCTGGGCGAGGCCGAGCGCCGCGCCGTGCTGCGCCAGGAGGCCGAGGCGCGCGGGGTGGCTTTGGGCGATGAGGTGATGGACTACATGCTGCGGCGCTTCTCGCGCGACCTGGGCAGCCTGATGCAGTTGCTCGACAAGCTCGACCAGCATGCGCTGCGCACCCAGCGGGCCATCACCATCCCATTGCTCAAGGACATGCTCGATACCGAGTGATGGCACCTGATCCTTTTTTCCACGCTACTGTTTTTTTTCGTACCGCATGACCCCTGACACCCCGGCATCTGCCCCCCGGTTGGCCCTGTTCGACCTCGACCACACCCTGTTGCCCATTGACTCCGACTTCGAGTGGGGCGAGTTCACCACCCGCATCGGCTGGACGGATGCACAGGAGTTTGGCCGCCGCAACGCCGAATTTTTTGCCCATTACCAGGCGGGCACGCTCGATATCCGCGCCTACGTGCGTTTTGCCACCGAAGCCGTGCGCCAGCAAGGCCCCGAGGCCGCCGCCGCCGCCCACGCGCAGTTCATGCGCGAAGTGATCGCCCCGGCGATTCGGCCCCAGGCGCTGGAGCTGCTGCGCCAGCACCAGCAGGCGGGCGATCATGTTCTCATCATCACGGCCACCAACGAGTTTGTGACCCGCCCCATCGCCCAGGCGCTGGGCGTGGGCGAACTGCTGGCCACCGAGCTGGAGCGCGACACCCAAGGCTGGTTTACCGGCAACGTGCTGGGCGAGCCCAACATGCGCGAAGGCAAAGTGCGCCGCATGGAGCAGTGGCTGGCCCAGCGCCAGTGGGGCTGGGGCGATGTGCACAGCACGTTTTACAGCGACTCCACCAACGACATTCCCCTGCTCGAAAAGGTCAACACGCCCGTGGCCACCAACCCCGATGCGCGTCTGCGCGAACTGGCCGTGCAGCGCGGCTGGCGCATCCTCGACCTGTTTTCTGCCACACCATGATCAAGAAATTTATCGACAAACTCATCGCCAAAGCCACCCCGGCTGGGCGCCGCGCCAGTGCCTCGCCTTTTGGCAAGCGCGAGGAGGTGCCTGCCACCGTCCACGGTATTGACCCCGAGCGGGTGGACTACCGTGCCGTGGACGTGGTGCGCACGCTCAAGGATGCGGGCTTTGAGGCCTACATCGTCGGCGGCGCCGTGCGTGATTTGCTGCTGGGCCTGCGCCCCAAAGACTTTGACGTGGCCACCAACGCCACGCCCGAGCAGGTCAAGGGGCTGTTTCGGCGCGCTTTCATCATCGGCAAACGCTTTCGCATCGTCCACGTCGTCCACGGGCGGGGGCGTGAGAACGAAGTCATTGAAGTCTCCACCTTCCGCGCCCAGGTCGATAACGTGGCCGCCGAGCAGGTCGCTGGCAACGAAAAAACCAGCCGCAGTGCCCTGGCGGGCATGCAGCATGCCGTGGGCTCCAGTGGCCGCGTGCTGCGCGACAACGTCTGGGGCCCGCAGGATGAAGACGCCACCCGGCGCGACTTCACCCTGAATGCCATGTACTACGACCCCGAGACGCAAATCCTGGTCGATTACCACAAGGGCTTGCAGGACGCCAAAAAGAAAACCCTGCGCATGATTGGCGACCCGGCGCAGCGTTACCGCGAAGACCCGGTGCGCATCATCCGCGCCGTGCGCTTTGCCGCCAAGCTCAGTGCCCTGGGCTTTACGCTGGACGCCAAAACCTCCGCGCCGCTGGTCGACTCGCAGCGCCTGCTGGCCGATGTGCCGCAAAGCCGCATGTTTGACGA
>NZ_JAQUAL010000180.1:0-5904 GCF_028687295.1 Simplicispira sp. | reverse complement strand
CCGACCCGCACGCGCCCGGCGCCTGCTACGTGCAAGGCACCCCGGAAGACGCCCACCTGGTCATCACCCACTACGGCAGCGACCACGGTGTGGCCGTACTGCCCGCCGCGCTGGCGTTGGGCCAGCTGGCCGGAACCGATCACGCAGCCACACCGCTGTACGCCGAGCCCGCCGTGGCCGCGCTGGCCGAGCGCCTGCTGGGCCGCCCGGTGCAACTGCACACCAGCAGCGATCGTGCCGTACTGGCCGCGCGCAGCCGCTGGGACTTGGCGCAGTTCGATCTGTCCAGCTCGGGCCGCACCCGCGCCCTGCGCAAAGTGGGCACGCTGGCCGGTGCCATGCTGCAAGCGCCCCAGTGGCGCGCTGCGCGCTGGAGCGCCGCCGCGCTGGTGCTGGCACACCTGGTCGGCCTGAACGTCTGGGCCTGGCAAGAGCGGCAGGCGCTGGCCACCAAACAGGCCGCCGTGCGCAGCGCCCTGACCGAAACCTTCCCGCAGGTCAAAGTGGTGGTGGACGCACCGGTGCAAATGGAGCGCGAGCTGGCCCTGCTGCGCCAAAGTGCAGGCAGCCTGTCGCCGCGTGACCTGGAACCCTTGCTGGCTGCTGCCGCCGGCGCCTTGCCCCCCACCTGGCAAGCCAGCAGCATCGACTACACCCCTGGCGAGCTGCGCCTGGGCGGCCCGCCCCTGAGCGAGCAAGAACACACCGCCGCCCACAGCAGCGCCCGCGCCAGCGGCTATACCCTGCACACCGAAGGCAACACCCTGGTGCTGCGCCCCGGAGCCACGCCATGAACACCGCTGCCCCATCCACCCACGCCTCCGCCCTGCGCGCACGCTGGCAAGCCCTGGCGCCGCGTGAACAGCGCCTGATGCTGGCTGCCAGCGCCCTGGTCGCACTGGCCCTGCTGTGGTGGCTGGTGCTGGCACCTGCACTGCACACGCTGCGCACCGCCCCCGCACGCCATGCCAGCCTGGATGCCCAACTGCACACCATGCAGGCCCTGCGCGCCGAGGCCCAGCAGCTGCAAAACGCCACGCGCATCCACCCCGATACCGCCCTGCGCGCATTGCAAACTTCGGTCACCGAGCGCTTTGGCACCAGCGCCCGCCTGGGCCTGGGCGGCGACCGTGCCACCCTCACGCTGCAAGGCACTGCCGCCGATGCCCTGCTGCCTTGGCTGGCACAGGCCCGCAGCAATGCCCGCGCACTGCCCCAGGAAGTCCACCTGGTACGCGCCAGCGTGGCCGAGCGCACTGCGGCCACCGGCGCAGCCCGGCCCCCTGCCACGCCCACCACCCTCTCCACCGCCACGCCGCTGCCCGGCGCACGCAGCCTCTCCAGCGCCAATGGCACCGCATCGGCGCGCCCCACCAGCGCGCCAGACCACCACGCCAGCGCCGCCGTGCGCTGGAGCGGAACGCTGGTGCTGGCCCTGCCCGCGCGCTGAGCGCACTGCTGGCCCGTGCCGCCCCTGCCTGCCGTGACTGCCTCCCCCCGCCCCACATCCCGCCACACCGCACGCAGCGCTGTGCCTGCACCGCGCTGGTCACGCACAGCCACACCCCATCGCGCCCGGCGTGCGCCCTGGGGCTGGGCACTGGCGGGCGTGCTGGCCGGGGCCATCCCGGCGGTGCTGGCATTTGCCCCGGCACAGTGGCTGGCGGCGGGCGTGGCCCAGGCCAGTGCAGAGCGGGTGCTGCTGATTCAACCGCGCGGCACGGTCTGGACGGGTTCGGCCCAGCTCGTGCTGGCGGGCGGGGCAGCCAGCCAGGATCGCGCGGCCCTGCCCGGGCGCATCAGTTGGCGCCTGCGCCCCACGCTGGACGGGCTGCGCGCGCAGCTCCATGCCAGTTGCTGCACCAGCGCCCCCCTGCAAGCGCAGGTGCAACTGCGCTGGGGCGGTGCCCGCCTCACCGTGGCCGACGGCCACAGCCAATGGCCCGCCGCCGCGCTGACCGGGCTGGGCACCCCCTGGAATACCGTGCAGCCCCAGGGCCAGCTGCTGCTGCGCACCCAGGGCCTGCAAGCCGACTGGGCCAGTGGCCGCCTGCAGCTGGGCGGCCAGGTGCAGCTCGATGCGCTGGCGCTGTCGTCGCGCCTGTCCACGCTCAAACCCATGGGCAGCTACCGCCTGGTGCTGCAAGGCGCCAGCGTGCCCACCCTCACCCTGCAAACCCTGGAAGGCGCGCTGCAACTGAGCGGCAGCGGCCAATGGGTGGGCCAGCGCCTGCGCTTTTCTGGCGAGGCCCGCGCCTCCCCCGAGCGCGAGGCCGCGCTGTCCAACCTCCTGAACATCATTGGGCGGCGCAGCGGCGCGCGCTCGCTTATCACCCTGGGTTAACCGTCCACACCATGCACCACCTGACCAAGCACCCTTTGCAAATTGCTATTCAAATGATAGCTGCTGGCGCTTTACTGGTAAGCGCTAGCGGCCATATTCATGCACAAACCGCCATCGACACCGGCACCGCCAGCGTGCGCCCGGGCGAACCCGTCACGCTGAACTTTGCCAACGCCGACATCGAGGCCGTGGCCCGCACCATGGCCACCATCACGGGGCGCAACGTGGTGGTTGACCCGCGCGTCAAAGGCCAGCTCAATCTGGTGACCGAGCGCGCCGTGACGCCCGCCGCCGCCTTCCAGCAGTTTCTGGCGGCGCTGCGCTTGCAGGGTTACACGGTGGTGGAGGCTGCGGGCCTTTACAAAGTGGTGCCCGAGGCCGATGCCAAGCTGCAAGGCGGCAGCGTCAGCGTGGCCCAGCCGGGCAGCAGCGGCCCGGCGGGTGGGCAAATCGTCACGCAAATCTTCAAGCTCAACTACGAAAGCGCGGGCAACCTGGTGCCGGTGCTGCGCCCGCTCATCAGCCCGAACAACACCATCAACGTCAACCCCGGCACCAACGCGCTGGTGATCACGGACTACGCCGACAACCTGCAACGCCTGGGCAAGATCATTGCGGCCATGGATGTGTCCAATGCCAGCGACGTGGAAGTGATTGCGCTGCAACACGCCATTGCCGCCGACCTGGCGCCGCTGGTGGCGCGGCTGATCGACTCGGGCAGCGGCACAGGCAGCGCGGGCACAGGCGCAGGTGCGCAGGGCCAGACCGACACCTCGTTCAAAACCACGCTGCTGGCCGAGCCGCGCAGCAACTCGCTGGTGCTGCGCGCGGCCAACCCCGCGCGCGTGGCCCAGGTGCGCGCGCTGGTGGCCAAGCTCGACCAGGCGCCCGCGCCCGGCAGCAGCGCTGCCCACGGCAACATCCACGTCGTCTATCTGAAAAACGCCGACGCCACCAAGCTGGCCATCACGTTGCGCGCGGCCATGTCGGCCATAGCGGGCAACGCCAGTGCCGCCACGGGCAGTGCTGGCGGCAGTGCCTCTGCGGCCAGCGCGTCCAGCAGCGCCAGCACGAACGCCGGCATGGGCAACACCAGCAGCATGGGCGCCGGTGGCGGTCTGGGCGCAAGCGGCCCCATGGGCAATGCCAACGCCAACCAGCCCTCCACGGGCGGACAAATCCAGGCCGACCCGAGCACCAACTCGCTCATCATCACCGCGCCCGAGCCGCAGTACCGCCAGCTGCGCGCCGTCATCGACAAGCTCGATGGCCGCCGCGCCCAGGTGCTGGTCGAGAGCCTGATCGTCGAGGTCAACGCCAACAAGCTGGCCGAGTTCGGTATCCAGTGGCAAAGCGTTCTGGGCAACAAGGGCGATGGCACCGTGGGCCTGATTGGCACCAACTCCAACAAATCCGGCGCCAACATCATTGGGGTCATGGCAGGCATTGCGCAGGGTGCCACCAAACTGGGCGAAACCGCAGGCACGCTGGGCCGTGGCCTGAACCTGGCGCTGGCACCGCGCATCAATGGCCAGTATTACCTGGGCGCGCTGGCCAACTTTTTGCAAAACAGTGGCGACTCCAACGTGCTGTCCACCCCCAACCTGATGACGCTGGACAACGAAGAGGCAAAAATCGTCATCGGCAAGAACGTGCCCTTTCCCACCGGCTCCTACACCAACACCGGCGGCAACAACGGCGCGGTCAATCCCTTCACCACCGTCGAACGCAAAGACGTGGGCCTGATGCTGCGCGTGCGCCCGCAGATCAACGAAAACGGCACCGTGAAGATGTCGATTTACCAGGAAGTCTCGAACATCGACACCGCCACGCTCGGCGACAAAAACGGCCCCACCACCAGCAAGCGCTCCATCGAATCGAACGTGCTGGTGGAAGACGGCAGCATCATCGTCATTGGCGGCCTGCTCGAAGACAGCTACTCGCAGGCCGAAGACAAGGTGCCGGTGATGGGCGACATCCCCGTGCTGGGCAACCTGTTCCGCAGCGAAAACCGCGAGCGCAAAAAAACCAATCTGATGGTGTTCCTGCGCCCCGTGGTGGTGCGCGACGCTGCCACCAGCGACTCGTTGATGGTGGACCGCTACGACGCCATCCGCGCCCTGCAACAGGTGGTGCAACCCCAGCCCAGCGTGGTGCTGGGCACCGTCTCGGGCGCGCCTTTGCTGCCTGCACTGCCCGCACCAGCCGCCACCCCGGCGCCCGCTGCGGCGCCCTCGGCCCCACCCGCCAGCGCCCTGTAAGCCGCCATGCGCTACCCCCTGCCCTACGCCTTTGCACGCACCGCCCAGCTGCTGCTGGAGGACGACGGCCAGCAACTCGTGCTCTGCCACGGCCCGGCGCCCGAGGCCACCGCCCTGTCCGAAGTGCTGCGCAAACACCGCGTACACCAACTGCAAGCCCTGGACGCGCACAGCCTGGCCCAGCGCATCAGCGCCGCCTACGCGCAAGGCGAATCGAGCGCTGCCACCGTGGTCAGCGAAGTGGAAGAAGGCGCCGACCTCTCGCGCATGATGCAAGAGCTGCCAGCGGTAGAAGACTTGCTGGAGGCCGCCGACGACGCCCCCATCATCCGCATGCTCAACGCCCTGCTCACGCAGGCCGCGCGCGACGGCGCCAGCGACATCCACATCGAGCCCTACGAGCGCCACAGCAGCGTGCGTTTTCGCGTCGATGGCTCGCTGCGCGAGGTGGTGCAGCCCAACCGCGCACTGCACGCCGCCCTGATCTCGCGCCTGAAAATCATGGCCGACCTGGATATTTCCGAAAAGCGCCTGCCACAAGATGGCCGCATCAGCCTGCGCCTGGGCACCCGTGCGATTGACGTGCGCGTCTCCACCCTGCCCAGCGCCCACGGCGAGCGCGCCGTGCTGCGCCTGCTGGACAAAAGCAGCGGCACCCTGAGCCTGGAATCGGTGGGCATGCAGGGCGACACCTTGCAGCGCTTTACCAGCCTGATTGCCCAGCCGCACGGCATCGTGCTGGTCACCGGCCCCACCGGCTCAGGCAAAACCACCACGCTGTACGCTGCCCTCTCGCGCCTGGACGCCACGCAGAGCAACATCATGACGGTGGAAGACCCGATCGAGTACGAGTTGCCCGGTGTGGGGCAAACACAGGTCAACAGCAAGATCGACCTGACCTTTGCCAAGGCCCTGCGCGCCATCCTGCGCCAGGACCCGGACGTGATCATGATTGGTGAAATCCGCGACTTCGAGACCGCGCAGATCGCCATCCAGGCCAGCCTGACGGGCCACCTGGTGCTGGCCACGCTGCACACCAACGACGCCGCCAGCGCCGTCACGCGCCTGACGGACATGGGCGTGGAGCCGTTTTTGCTCAGCTCATCGCTCTTGGGCGTGCTGGCCCAGCGGCTGGTGCGCAAATACTGCGGCCACTGCCACGGCAAGGGCTGCGAGCACTGTGGCCACACGGGCTACGCGGGCCGCACTGGCGTGTTCGAGCTGCTGACCACCACCGACGCCATCCGGGCGCAAATCCACAACCAGGCATCGGAAGCCGACATCCGCGCCGCCGCGCTG
>NZ_JAQUAL010000030.1:0-26631 GCF_028687295.1 Simplicispira sp. | reverse complement strand
ATGTCCTGGCTTTGTCCGCGTGCCGTGAGCAGTATCACCTGCGGCATGCCCAGGGAGGGGTCGCTTTTGACGAGGCGGCACAAGTCCAGGCCGTCCAGCTGGCCCGGCATCATGATGTCCAGCAGCAACAACTGCGGACGCAACTGCCGCACTGCTTCCAGGCCTTCGTCGGCGTTGACGGCCTCGTGGATTTCGTGGTTTTCAAATTCCAGGGTCATGCGGATTAGCCGACGGATGTCCGCATGGTCTTCGACGATCAAAATGCGCTGGGTCATGGTGGATGGCATGGGTTAATTTGAATTTATCAAATATATCATAATTACCATTGTTTGAAGTGATAGGATCCGATCCAATGAAAACAAGCTTGGCCATGACCCTGCCAGACGATTGCAGCACGCGCGATGTCGCACAGGTGCTGGGCTTGGCGGTGCGCTCTGTACAGCTCATGGTGGACCGGGGCGAACTGGAGGCCTGGAAAACACCCGGTGGCCACCGGCGCATTGCGCGGGCGTCGGTCGAGCGTTGGCTGGCCCAGCGCCAGGCAGGCGCTGTGGTGGCGCCTGGCGGGCCGCCGTTGCCTGACGGCGCAGTGGTGCCGGGTGCCGCCTCCCCCCCGGAAAAAGACCTGGGCCAGCGTGTTGCCCACAGCGGCAACCGCGCGGCACCGGCACACCCACAGCGCCAGCGTGTGCTGCTGATAGAGGATTCCACGCATTTCCAGACCCTGGTCAAGCTGCTGATGGCGCACAGCTTTCCCGAGGTCGATTTGCACGTGGCCGATGACGGTATCGTCGGTCTGGCCATGGCAGGCGAGTTGCAGCCCGATGTGCTCATCGTCGATATTTTGTTGCCCGGCATCGACGGCGCCACCCTGATTGCCCGGCTGCGTTCGCACCCCCAGTTCCAACGCAGCCGCCTGATCGTGGTGACGTCCCTGGAGCCCGAGCAGCGCGCTCCTTACGCTTTTGCGCTCGCTGGCCTGCCCGTGGTACACAAGCCCCGCCTGGTGCAAGAGTTGCCCGGTCTGCTGTCAGAGTGCCTGCGTTCGGTGGCTTGAAAGGGCGCCTTGTGACACCGCCGCGCGTACTGCTTCTGGAGGACGACCCGGCAGTCCGTCGTTTTGTGCAGATGGTGCTGGAGCCTTTGGATCTTGATCTGGTGCAGTGCGCCACCCTGGCCCAGGCGCGCCAAGCCGTTGAGGCTGCCGCCGTGCAACTGGTACTGACCGACCTGACGCTGCCCGACGGCTCTGGCCTGGATTGGTTGCAATGGCTACACGCCCGTGGGCCAGCGCCGGGTCTGGCCTGTCGCACCGTGGTGTTCAGTGGGGGCATTGACCCCGCCATGGAGCGCCAGTTGCAGGCATTGCAGGTCTGGCGCATCTTGCACAAGCCCGCATCGGTGGGGGCGCTGATGGAGTGTGTGGAGCAGGCGCTGGACAGTCTGGCCGAGGCAGCAGCCCCGCCGCCAGCCAGCGCCACGGCAGTCCCCGATCCTGTGACCGAATTCTTTGGCGGTAACCATGCGCTCTACCGTACCTACCGGGCGGCCTGCCTGGCCCAGTTTGCGCAGGATGTGTGCGCCGGAGACAGCGCGGTGCAGACCGGTGATGTGCAAGCGCTGCGGCGTGTGGCCCACAACCTCAAGTCGGTACTGACCATGCTGGGCGAGGCCCTGGCCGCGCAATGGGCGCGCCGTACCGAAGAATGCGCTGCCCAGGGGGCGTTGGAGCCCATGCAGCAAGGCTGGCAGCAGTTGCGCCAGCAGGTGCTGCAACTGGTGTCGGCGCCAGACGGCACGTGACCTTGGCGCTGGGTGCCGTGGGCACCCAACGCCAGGGGCTTGCTCAGTCGGCGCTGTAGGCCACAGCCACACTGGCCGCAGGCATGTGCGCCAGGCCGGATGGGCCTGTGCCTGCGCGCACCGAGGCTTTGGATGCCGTGGCGACACCGGCTTGTGCGCGGCCATGGGCGCGCTCCAGTTGAAACACCGACACCGTATCCACCAGCTCCTGGGCCTGCGTGTTCAGGCTGGCGGCAGCCGCTGCCATTTCCTCCACCAGTGCGGCGTTCTGCTGCGTGACCTGGTCCATCTGGGCCACGGCCTCGCCTACCTGGGCCACGCCCTGGCTTTGCTCGGTGCTGGCGGCGCTGATCTCTCCCATGATGTCGGTGACGCGGCGGATGGCGCCCACCACTTCGGCCATGGTCTGGCCTGCGCGGTCTACCAGGGCCGTGCCAGTTTCCACGCGCTCGACGCTGGCGCTGATCAGGTCTTTGATCTCCCGGGCGGCTTCGGCAGAGCGGCCTGCCAGGCTGCGCACCTCCGAGGCCACCACGGCAAAGCCCCGGCCTTGCTCGCCTGCGCGGGCCGCTTCCACTGCGGCGTTGAGCGCCAGGATGTTGGTCTGAAAAGCAATCGAGTCGATCACGCCAATGATGTCGGCGATCTTGGCCGAGCTGTCGTTGATGTCCTTCATGGTGCGCACCACGTCGGCCACGACCTCGCCGCCTTGCGTTGCGACGTTGGAGGCGCTTTGTGCCAGTTGGTTGGCCTGGCGCGCGTTGTCGGCGTTCTGGCGCACGGTGGAGTTGAGCTGCTCCATGGAGGCAGCCGTCTGTTGCAGCGCGCTGGCCTGGCTTTCGGTGCGGGCAGACAGGTCGCTGTTGCCTTGGGCAATTTGTTCGCTGGCGGTGGCCACGCTCCCGGAGCCGTCGCGCACCTTGCTCACCACCTGGGTGAGCGCGCTTTGCATCTCGGACAGCGCTTGCAGCAGCTGTGCGGTTTCGTTGGTGCCCGTGACCTCCATGCGGCGGCTCAGGTTGCCTGCTGCCACGGCATGGGCAAACTCCACTGCTTGGCGCAGCGGCCCGGTGATGGAGCGTTGCAGCAGGTGCGCGATGGCCACCGCTGCCGCCAATGCAATCGCCAGCACCAGAAGGGTGTAGGTCTCGATATCGCTGTGCGCCGTGGCGGAGTTTTCTTTGGCTTCCTGGGTCAGTGCCGCCTGAAAGTCAATGAAATGGTCCAGGCTGCCAAAGTAGGCCGTGCGGTGCGTGGACATTTGGTTCATCAGGATATTGCGGGCCGTTTCGATGTCGCCCGCCTGTGCCTTGGCATAGAAGTTGCCCAGATGGCTGGTGTAAGTAGCCCGCGCCTCCAGAACTTCCTTGAGCAGGGCTTTGCCCTTTTCGGAAGTGACCAGCCGTTCCAGCTCTTTGAAGGCTTGCGTGATTTTCTGGCGCCCGCTTTCTACGGCAGCTTGCTGGCGCTGAACGTTGTTTGGAGTGAAGTCGAGCATCAGATGGGTCAAGGCCAACTCGGTGCTCAGAATTTGTTCCTTGGTCTGGTGCAAGGTGCTGATTTTGGGCATCAAGTCATCGACGACAACATGGAAAGAGTCGTTGGCCCGTTGGGCCAGCACGATGGCTGTGGTGCCCATCCACACCATCAGCATGACCATAAAGCCAAATCCGAGTACCAGCCGGGTCGAGATTTTTACGTTGTTGTTGCGCATGGGGCGCCTCCTGTAGAAGAAAAAAGGGGCTTAGCCGCGTTAGGCGGGGGCTGCGGTGCCTTGGCTGGCTGCCAGGTATTGCTCGATGTCGAGCAGCAGGAGCGTGCGTTCGTCCACGCAGCCCAGTGCCAGCAGGTGCTCCGGGGCAAAGCCCGACTCCAGAGCGGGCACGGGGCGCATCTGTTCTGGCCGCAGCGACAGCACGTCAGAGACGCTGTCCACCACCAGACCCACCACGCGCTGGCCTACATTGACCACGATCACGACGGTGTGCGCGTCGTAGGTTGCCTGCGCCAGCTGGAGCCGCACGCGCAAGTCCATGAGGGGAACGATGGTGCCGCGCAGGTTCACCACGCCCAGCAGGTGGGCAGGGCCGTGGGGCAACAGGGTGGGTTTTTCGTAAGAGCGGATTTCCTGCACGCGCAGGATGTCCATGCCGTACTCCTCTTGACCCAGTTTGAAGGCCAAGAATGCGCAGAGGCGGGTGCTGTGGCTGGCCTGGGGTGCCGGGTGGACGCCAGGGGCGGTGGTTGCACTGCCTGGAGAGAGATTCATGACAAATGTATTAAATGTGTGGATTTTTGTAATTATATCAATTTAATCAATTTTTGAAACGCCTACCACATCAGAAAATGCGCTCGCGCAGCACCCGTGCTGCAAGGGCGTGTGCGTGGCTATGCCAAATGTCGGTGCAAACAAGCGCGCTCTACCGCGCGGTTCCCGGTGGTCGGGACGGGCTCAGGGCCGAGAAAAAGAGTGACGGAAGGGCGGGCGCGGCAGGGCGCGTGGTGCGCTCGGTTGGGGCGGTGCTTCGCTCCGGTGCAGGTGCCGGGGTTAGGTGGGGCGTGTGCGGTGGGAAATCGCTTCTTTTTTGATAGCTGCTAGCGCCCGTCCCCAGGGCGTTAGAGGCCAATTTGATTGCAGAAATACCTCTGCCAGGTGCCAGGCTGGCGCACGGGGCGCCGTGGCCTGTGGTGTGCCTGCTCAGGGGGCCAGGCGCTCTTGGTCTTGCAGCGTGCGGCGCAGGCGCGATTGCTCAAAGTCCAGGTAACGGATGCGGTCGCGGGCCTCGCGGCGCTGGCTTTCGGTGGTGTTCTTGTCTTGCAGGCGCTGCTCCTGGCGGCGGATTTCGCGCTCGTTGCTGTCCATGCTTTGCCGGGTGCGGTACACCTCCAGACCCGCGCGCAGGGCAAACTGAAAGCCCCCTTCCTGCGGGCGGCCCCGGCACATGTCCAGCTGCTGGCTGCGGCCCCGGGTGCCTTCGCTCCAGCCGGTGTAGGGCGTGCAGTAGCGCAGGATGCCTGTCTCCCAGCCTTGCTGGAAGCGTGCCGTATCGGGGCGCACGCCCACTTCGGCACAGTCCTGGGCGTATTCCCCCAGCTTTTGTTGCGCGCCATGGCCGGCGCTGCCGTCTTCCACGCCGACCTGGTACCAGTCGGCAACACGGCATTGATCAGGGGTCATGCTGGCGCAGCCCGACAGCAGAAGAAGCGCCACGGCAGCGGCAAGGGTGGGTTTTTTCATGGGCAAAGAAGTGCTCTAGGGGTAGGCCAATCAGGGTGTGCTGCTTTGGCGCAGCAATGTAGCCATTTCTTTGCGCCAGCGCCAGATATATGGCGCCACCGCTAAACTGCGACCTCGCTTTTTCCCTTTTCTGGCGTTCATGCCCTGCGGCAAGCGCCTTTTCGTGCAGGTGTCTCTCCCATGTCTCTTATCCCCGCCACCATCCTCACCGGCTTTCTGGGCTCGGGCAAAACGACGCTGCTCAAGCGCCTGTTGAGCGAGGCCCACGGCCAGAAGATTGCCGTGATCGAAAACGAGTTTGGCGAAGAAAACATCGACAACGATATTTTGGTGACCGAATCCAAAGAGCAGATCGTGCAGATGAGCAATGGCTGCATCTGCTGCACCATCCGCGAAGACCTGCGCGAGACGCTGCAACTGCTGGCTGCCAAACGCCGCAAAGGTCTGCTGGACTTTGACCGCATCGTCATCGAAACCACCGGCCTGGCCGACCCCGGCCCGGTGGCGCAAACCTTTTTCATGGATGAGGAAATCGCCGAGACCTACCTCATCGACTCCATCATCACGCTGGTGGACGCCAAGCACGCCCCCCAGCAGCTCAACGACCGCCAGGAAGCGCGCCGCCAGGTGGGTTTTGCCGACCAGATTTTTCTGTCCAAGACCGACCTGGTCAGCGCCGAGGAAACCGACGCCCTCATCCACCGCTTGAAGCACATGAACCCGCGCGCACCCATCAAGGCGGTGCATTTTGGCGAGGTGCCACTGAACGAGGTGCTGGACTTGCGCGGTTTCAACCTGAACGCCAAGCTCGATATCGACCCCGACTTCCTGAAAGACGAGGACGACCACAGCCACTGCGACCATGACCACGGCCATTGCGAGCACGGGCATGACCACCACGACCACCAGGGCCACGACCACGCGCATGGCGAGCACTGCAACCACCCCTCGCACCAGCACGGCCAGGGCCACCACCATCACCACGATGACGATGTGAAGAGCTTTGTCTACCGTGCCGAGCGTCCTTTCGATCCGGCCAAGCTGGAAGACTTTCTGGGCGCCATCGTCAATATTTATGGCCCGCGCATGCTGCGCTACAAGGGCGTGCTGCACATGGTGGGCACCGAGCGCAAGGTGATCTTCCAGGGCGTGCACCAGCTCATGGGCAGCGACCTGGGGCCGCAGTGGGCTGAAGGTGAGGCGCGCACCAGCAAGATGGTGTTCATCGGCATCGACCTGCCCCAGGACATCCTGTTGCAGGGATTGGAGCAGTGCCTTGCCTGAGCGTGTGCAGGGGGGTGTAATCCGGTCTGTGGGTATTGCGCCACGCAGCGGATTACAGCCATTGGGTGCCGATACAATCGCGCCCCGGTAAACACACGGGCTTACCACCCCATCGCCCGTCAGCCAGCCATCCGCGTGGCTGCGGGCCCGCCCGTACTGTGAGGAGACAGGAAGTGAAAGCCGAACCCAGCAAATCCCAGGCAGCCGCCAAGGCCCCCGCGAGC
Source organism: Simplicispira sp. (assembly GCF_028687295.1). NCBI lineage: Bacteria > Pseudomonadati > Pseudomonadota > Betaproteobacteria > Burkholderiales > Comamonadaceae > Simplicispira > Simplicispira sp. Next base: position 20,082 of record NZ_JAQUAL010000030.1, on the reverse strand, counting down.
ACAGCCAAGGCTGTGGCATCCAAGGTGCCAGCTGCGCCAGCTGTGAGAGCGGCCTCCAAGGCCGAGCCGAAGGCGGTGGCCACACCGTCTGTCAGCACGGTGCCTGCGCCAGGACAGGAGCCTGTGCGCAGTACCCGGCCTTCCTCCCGCCTGGCCCAATTGACCGTACCATCCATGGCGCAATCAGTGGCTTCTACTGGAGCCAAAGCGAGCTATACCAACACCATGCCCTCTACCATGCAAGTGTCGCCCCCCGCCGGGGCCGCAAAGAAAGACGCCAAACTGTCTGGCAACTGGAAAACCAAGTCCGTTGAAGAGCTGACCGACGCTGAAGTGCTGGCCATGCCAGACAGCGAGTACATGAACGACACGCAAATGGCTTTCTTCCGCCACAAGCTGGTATCGCTCAAGCAGGACATGCACAACAACGCCGGTGAAACCACCGAGCACCTGCGCGAAGACACCGTGGTAGTGCCCGACCCCGCCGACCGCGCCACCATTGAAGAAGAACACGCCCTGGAGCTGCGCACCCGCGACCGCGAGCGCAAGCTGCTGAAAAAAATCGAGCAATCCATTGCCCGCATTGACGCTGGCGACTACGGCTACTGCGATGAAACCGGCGAACCCATCGGCGTGGGGCGTCTGCTGGCGCGGCCTACAGCCACCCTGTCGCTGGAGGCGCAGCAGCGCCGTGAGTTGAAGCAAAAAATGTTTGGCGACTGACGCGCGGCTGAAAGCGGCGCACTTTCTGGTTCATTGCCATGAGCAAAGAAGAATCATCCCCTGGTGGCCTGCTCTCCAAGGTGGTGCGCTTTGTGCGCAACCCCACCGTCAACTGGACTGAGCTGGACACGCTGGAGAGTGACCGTGAGAGCCAGTACAGCAAGCAGATGCTCAAGGAGATGATCGAGCGCAAGCGCCGCAACGATTTTGTGCGCAAGCGGGAGTTCGATCAGTTGCGCAAACTGCGCCAGCGCGACGCCCTGGTCGGGCAGCGCGTGGAAGACCCCGTGGGTCGCGCCTCTTTCTTTCAAAGCAGTCTGACCTCACCCGATGACCGGGCGGTCACCATCAAAAAGATCGACGAGATCGAGGCCCAGATGTCCATGCAGTGGTGGCGTGGCAAACAGGGGGGCGACACCGCGCCCCTGGTGCCTACGTTGCCAGCGGGTCTGTCGCCGCGCAACACGGGCATGGCCGCCCTCTCGACTGCCTTTGCTCCCACCGCGCCCGCCTCCATGCCGTTGTCGCTGGAGCCGCAAGCGGCGGCGGAACCCTTGTTTGCCAATGACAGCATGGTCATCGCGGGCTTTGGTGGCGCAACATCACCCATGCTGGCGCCTGCCGAAGTCGAGGCACATGCCGACGCTTCTGCGCTGGCGTCGCCCGCTGCACGATCGGTGGTTGCCGTCGAAATGGAGGCATTTGTGCACGAACCCGACCTGGAAGAAGCTGCCATCCTGTTTGCCAACGCAGATTACGCGGGTGCCAGTGCCTGCCTGCTGGATGTGGTGGCGCAGCACCGCAACAGCCAGGGGGAGTCGCCCCTGGAAATCTGGATGACGCTGTTTGACCTGTACCGCGCCACCGGTCAGCAAGAAGGTTTTGACACCCTGGCCATTGAATTTGCTGCCTGCTTCGGGCGTTCGGCGCCGCTGTGGTTTTCCATCCCCGAGCAACTGGGCCTGGCCAGCAGCACCCCGGCCGCAGAGGCAGCTGCGGTGCGCCGCGATTTCAGCTGGAATGCGCCCTCCGCCATTGGCGTGCAGTCGGTGGCCGCGTTGCAGGCCTCGCTGGCCCGTGCCGCTTCGCCCTGGATGCTGGTCTGGAGCCGCCTGACGGTGATTGAAGAAGCCGCGCTGCCCGCGCTGGCGCAAGAGTTCAACCGCTGGGCCGATCAACAAGTACAACTGGTGTTTGTGGGGGCTGAGCGCTTGCAGGCGCTGTTGCAGGCACACACCCAGTCGGGCGATCGTGGCGGCAGCCCCGAGTGGTGGCGGCTGCGCATGGCGCTGCTGCGCTGCATGGGGCTGGGTGATGAGTTCGAGTTGGTGGCGCTGGACTATTGCGTTACCTATGAGGTGTCGCCGCCAGCCTGGCAGGTGCCGCGCTGCGGTTATCTGGATGCCGCAGAGGGCGATGGCGTATCGGCCGATTTGTTGGCCGCGCACCCGCCAGCCGCTCCGGACGCTGCGCCTGCCCCTGCCACCGTCGGGTTGTCGGGCCACATTGAAGGCGATGCCGATGCGTTCTTGCAAAACCTGGAGTCGCTGGCCAAGCCCGGTCAGCCCCTGGTGGTGCCATGCGACCGGCTGATTCGCATTGATTTTTCTGCCGCCGGTTCGGTGCTCAATTGGGCGGCAGCCCAGCAGGCGCAAAAGCGCGAAGTGCATTTCCAGAACCTGCACCGCGTGGTTGCCGTGTTTTTCAATGTGGTCGGCATCAATGAGCATGCCTGGGTGATTCCGCGCAAAAACTGATGCCGCCTGGCCCCGGTGGCTGCTTGTAAAGCACTGCCGCCACCCCTACCTTCTGCCGTTATGCAATCCACCAGCGATACCCCTGTTTTTCACGGCACCACCATCTTGAGCGTGCGCCGCCAGACGCCCGACGGCGTGCAGGTGGCCATTGGCGGCGATGGCCAAGTCACCCTGGGCCACATCGTGGTCAAAGGCACGGCGCGCAAAGTGCGCAAACTGCACCACGGCAAAGTGCTGGCCGGTTTTGCCGGTGCCACCGCCGACGCCTTCACGCTGTTCGAGCGCTTCGAAGCCAAGCTCGACAAACACCAGGGCCACCTCACGCGCGCTGCCATTGAACTGACCAAAGACTGGCGCACCGACCGCGTGCTGCGCCGCTTGGAAGCCATGTTGGCCGTGGCCGACCACAGCGCCAGCCTCATCATCACCGGCAACGGCGATGTGCTGGAGCCCGAGCAGGGCATTGTGGCCATTGGCTCGGGCGGTGCCTATGCGCACTCGGCGGCCAAGGCGCTCTTGACCAATACCGACCTGAGCGCCCAGGAGATCGTGAAAAAGTCGCTCGAAATTGCCGGTGAGCTGTGCATTTACACCAACATGCACCACACCATCGAGACGCTGTAACGCCGCGTGCGCTGTCCGGCAGGGCAAGGGGTGCCGCCAGTGCCCGTTCCGCCGGTTTTTTGCTACTGAATAAATAGCTGCTCACGCCCATCAGCAAAGGGTTGGAGCCGTTTTTGATCCTATAAAAGGTTTGCCATGTCGTCGATGACCCCCCAGGAAATTGTTTCCGAGCTGGACAAGCACATCGTGGGCCAGGCCAGTGCCAAACGTGCCGTGGCCATTGCGCTGCGCAACCGCTGGCGCCGCCAGCAGGTGGCCGAGCCGTTGCGCCACGAGATCACGCCCAAAAACATCCTCATGATCGGCCCCACCGGCGTGGGCAAGACCGAAATCGCCCGGCGCCTGGCACGCCTGGCCGATGCGCCCTTCATCAAGATCGAGGCCACCAAGTTCACCGAGGTGGGCTATGTGGGCAAAGACGTGGACGCCATCATCCGCGACCTGGCCGAAATCGCCGTCAAGCAAGAGCGCCAGGCGCAGGTGCAGCAGGTGCGTGTGCGCGCCGAGGACGCGGCGGAAGAGCGCATCCTCGATGTGCTCATTCCGCAAGCGCGCGTGCCCGGCAGTGAGCCACCCGCCGATAGCACCGCGCGCCAGGTGTTCCGCAAAAAGCTGCGCGAAGGCCAGCTGGACGACAAAGAGATCGAGATTGACGTGGCCGACGCCCGCCCGCAGGTCGAGATCATGGGCCCCCAGGGCATGGAAGAAATGGCCGAACAGCTGCGCAGCGTGCTCAGCCAGATGGGCCAGGACAAGCGGCGCACGCGCAAACTCAACATTGCCGAGGCGCGCAAGCTGCTGATTGACGAAGAAGCGGTCAAGCTGGTCAACGAAGAAGACATCAAAACCCGCGCCATCCAGAACGCCGAGCAAAACGGCATCGTCTTCATCGACGAGATCGACAAAGTGGCGGCACGCCAGGAAACCAGCGGCGCCGACGTCTCGCGCCAGGGCGTGCAGCGCGATTTGCTGCCGTTGGTGGAGGGCACCACGGTGTCCACCAAATACGGCATGGTCAAGACCGACCACATTTTGTTCATTGCCTCGGGCGCTTTTCACCTCTCCAAGCCCAGCGATTTGATCCCCGAGTTGCAGGGGCGTTTTCCCATCCGCGTGGAGCTGGAATCGCTGTCGGTGCAGGACTTTGAGGGCATCCTCACGCAGACGCACGCCTCGCTGGTCAAGCAGTACCAAGCGCTGCTGGCCACCGAGGGCGTGGCGCTGGAGTTTGTGCCCGAGGGCATCACGCGCCTGGCGCACATCGCTTTTGAGGTGAACGAGCGCACCGAAAACATTGGCGCCCGGCGCCTGTCCACGGTGATGGAGCGCCTGCTCGATGAGGTCAGCTTTGACGCTGCCCATCGCGCCGGCCAGACGCTGGTGGTGGATGCGGCCTACGTCGATGAGCGCCTCAAAGCCCTCAGCCAGGACGAGGACTTGTCGCGCTACATTCTCTGAGTGCCGGGGTGGCGGTGCGACAAAAGGTTTTTTATTGTTTTTTTATCTCTCGTTTGCACCGCTAACTGTTTGATTCCATTGGTATAAGCGCTTGCGCGTACGGGTCTGCCGACAGCAATTGCTGCTACAGTGCTTCTCTTTCCGAGACTTGCAGTGACTGACATCCTCCCCCATACCACCGTGCTGCTCGATGAAGCGGTTGATGCCCTGCTGGGCAACGCCTGCGAGGCGGCGCCGGGCAGCACCTGGATTGATGCCACCTTTGGCCGGGGCGGGCATTCGCGGCGAATACTCTCGCAGATGCCGCCAGGCCATCGTTTGCTGGCGTTCGACAAAGACCCCGAAGCCATCACCGAAGCAGCGCGCATCCTTGATGCGCGTTTTTCGATTCGCCACGAAGGTTTTCGCCACCTGGCCGATTTGCCCGCAGGCAGTGCCGCTGGGGTGCTGATGGATTTGGGCGTGAGCTCACCACAGATTGACAGCCCCGAGCGCGGCTTCAGCTTCCGTTTTGACGGCCCGCTGGACATGCGCATGGACACCACCCGGGGCCAGAGCGTGGCGCAGTGGCTGGCCCATGCCGATGTGGGGCAGATTGCCCAGGTGGTGCGCGACTACGGTGAAGAACGCTTTGCCGGCCCCATTGCCCGGGCCATTGTGGCGCGCCGCCAGGAGCGCGGCCCCCTGAGCACCACGGCAGAGCTGGCCGATCTGGTGGCCAGCGTGGTCAAGACGCGCGAGGCCGGGCAGAACCCTGCGACGCGCACGTTCCAGGCTTTGCGCATCTTCATCAACGGCGAACTGGACGAGTTGCAGCAAGCGCTGCAAGCTTGCCTGTCGGTGCTGCGTCCGGGCGGGCGGTTGGTGGTGATCAGTTTTCACTCGCTGGAAGACCGCATCGTCAAGCAGTTCATTGCCCAGCACTCCAAAGAAACGTATGACCGGCGCGCGCCGTTTGCGCCGCCGCAGGCCATGCGGCTACAGGCCCTGGAGCGTACCAAGCCCGGTGCGGCGGAAGTGGCTGCCAACCCGCGCGCGCGCAGTGCCGTGATGCGCGTGGCCGAGCGTACCCAGGTGCCCGCATGAGTGCTGGTGCCAGTGGTTGGGGCTACAGAACGCCCGCTGCGTTGCGCTGCATGGTCTGCGCCGGGAGCAAGGCGCGCGCATGACCCGGGTGAACATTTTCTTGCTGCTGCTGGTGCTGGTCAGCGCGATGTTCGTGGTGCGCACGCAGTATGAATCGCGCGTGCTCTATACCGCGCTGCACCGCGCCGATGCCGAGGCGCGGCGCCTGGAAACCGAGCACGAGCGCCTGCAAGTGGAAAAACGTGCCCAGGCCACGCCCTCGCGCGTGGAAGCCATGGCCCGTGACCAGCTGCACATGCGCACCGCCACCCCACCCATCACGCAATACGTGCAAGACCCCGCACCCATCGTGGCCCTGCCCACGACGCAGGGCGATGCCCCCGCCAGGAAGCAGCCATGAGCCGCAGCGTGCTCTACACGTCCAGCCCGCTGCTGGCGAGCAAAACGCCCGTGTGGCGCAGCAAGTTCATCGTGGCGCTGATTGCGCTGGGTTTTGTCGGGCTGGGCGCGCGCGCCGCCTATGTGCAGGTGCTGGACAACGCCTTCTTCCAGCGCCAGGGCGAGGTGCGCTTTGCCCGCACGTTGGAGCTGCCCGCCAACCGGGGCAAGATTTTGGACCGCAACGGGCTGATTCTGGCCTCCAGCGTGCCCGCGGCCAGCATCTGGGCCATTCCGGAAGACGTAGAGCAGGAAGACCCCGAGGTGCGCGCCAAGCTGCGCGAGCTGGCACGGCTCATGGACATGCCGCTGCCCGAATTGACCGCCAAGCTGGCCGATGAGGACAAGACCTTCGTCTGGGTCAAGCGCCAACTCGACTGGGACGTGGGCCAGAAAATCGCTGCGCTGGGTATCAAGGGCATCTACCAGCGCAAAGAATACAAGCGCCAGTACCCCGAGGGCGAGGCAGCTGCCCACGTGGTCGGCTTCACCAACGTCGAAGACCGGGGCCAGGAGGGCATGGAGCTGGCGTTCAACGACCTGCTGGCAGGCAAGGCCGGCTCGCGCCGCGTCATCAAAGACCGGCTGGGCCGCGTGGTCGAGGGCGTGGGCGAGGATGTACCGCCTCTGGATGGCCGCGACATGCAGCTGTCCATCGACAGCAAGGTGCAGTTTTTTGCCTACCAGAAGCTGCGCGACCAGGTGGCCAAGAGCCAAGCCAAGGCGGGCAGCGTGGTGGTGCTGGACGCCATCACCGGCGAGGTGCTGGCGCTGGCCAATTACCCCAGCTACGTGCCCGACAAGCGCAAAAACCTGACCGGCGAGCAACTGCGTAACCGCGCCATCACCGACACCTTCGAGCCCGGCTCGACCATGAAGCCGTTCACCATTGGCATTGCCCTGGAGAGCGGCCGTGTGAAGCCCGAAACGCCCATGGACACCTCGCCCGGGCGCCTGTCCATGGGCGGCTACACCATCTCGGACACACACAACTACGGCTTGTTGACTGTGGCGGGCGTGATCCAGAAGTCCAGCAACGTGGGCACGACCAAACTGGCCATGCAGATGTCTTCGCGTGAGATGTGGGAAACCTTCTCGGCGGCGGGCTTTGGGCAAAAGCCGCAGATCGCCTTTCCCGGTGCGGTCAGCGGGCGCCTGCGCCCCTACAAAACCTGGCGCCCGGTGGAGCAGGCCACCATGTCGTATGGCTACGGCCTCTCGGCCAGCCTGTTCCAGATGGCGCGCTCGTACACCGTGTTTGCGCACGACGGCAGCATCATCCCGGCCACCATGCTCAAAAGCACGCAGCCTGCGGTGGGCGTGCCGGTGTTTTCGCAGCGCACCGCCGATCAGGTGCGCAAGATGCTGGAGATGGCCGCAGGCCCCGGCGGCACCGGCCAGCGCGCGCAAACGCAGGGCTACTCGGTGGGCGGCAAGTCGGGCACGGCGCGCAAGCAGGTGGGCAAAAGCTATGCGGCGGGCAAATACCGCGCCTGGTTCACCGGCATGGCACCCATCGACAAGCCGCGCATCATCGTGGCCGTGATGGTCGATGAGCCCACCGTGGGCGGTGTGTACGGCGGTTTGGTGGCCGCGCCCGTGTTCAGCGAGGTGGTGCAGCAAACGCTGCGCATGATGGGCGTGCAGCCCGATATCGATGTCAAGCCGCAAATCGTGGCCAATCCCGTGGAGGAATCGCTGTGATACACACGCTGGCCCACAGCGCTGAAGCCGTGCAGTGGCTGCGCGCGCGCGTCACCGGCACGCTGCACACCGACAGCCGCCAGATACAACCGGGCGATGGCTTCATCGCCTGGCCCGGCGCCGCCACCGATGGCCGCGCCCATGTGCCAGATGCCCTGGCGCGCGGCGCCGTGGCCTGCCTGGTGGAGCGCGAGGGGGTCGAACCCTTTGGCCTGGCCGGAGAACACCTGGCCGCGCTGCCTGGCCTGAAATCCGCCACCGCCGACATCGCCGCGCAGTGGTTTGGCAGCCCCACCCAGGCGCTGGATGTGGTGGCCTTTACCGGCACCAACGGCAAAACCAGCAGCGCCTGGTGGCTGGCCGGGGCCTTGTCGGCACAGGCCGATGCGGGTGGTGCTGGTGTGCTCTTAAAAAGAGAGCTGCAAGCGCACGCCCCATGCGCCCTGGTGGGTACTTTGGGCATGGGAATTGTCCCCCACCTGGAAACCACTGGCATGACCACGCCCGACCCGGTGCGGCTGCAACGGGCGTTCCGGCAGTTTGCCGATGCGGGCGTGCGCACCTGCGCCATTGAGGCGTCCTCGATTGGCCTGGCCGAGCACCGCCTCACGGGCACGCGCATCCGCGTGGCCGTGTTGACCAACTTCACGCAAGACCACCTCGACTACCACGGCAGCATGGAGGCTTACTGGCAGGCCAAGGCCGCGCTGTTTTCCTGGCCCGGCTTGCAGGCGGCGGTGCTGAACATCGACGACCCGCATGGCGCGCAGTTGCACAGCACGCTGGCCCTGGCGCAACAGGCACAGCCCACGCCGCCGCTGGACTTGTGGAGCATCTCCATGCACCAAAGCGCCCGCCTGCGCGCGCAGGATGTGGTGTTTGCCGACGCGGGCCTGTGCTTCACGGTGGTCGAAGGCGCTGAACAACACCGGCTCCAAACGGCGGTGATTGGCGACTACAACGTCTCGAATTTGCTGGGCGTGCTGGCAGCCATGCGCGCCCTGGGCATCCCGCTGGCCAGCGCCGTGGCCGCCTGCGCTGCGCTGGAGCCCGTGCCTGGTCGCATGCAGCGCATTGCCACGCCGGGCCAGCCGCTGGTGGCCGTGGATTACGCCCACACCCCCGACGCCCTGGACCAAGCCCTGCGCGCCTTGCGCCCGCTGGCCCAGGCGCGCGGCGGTCGGCTGTGGTGCGTATTTGGCTGCGGCGGCGACCGCGACGCGGGCAAGCGCCCGCAAATGGGCGCCGCTGCGCAGCACCGCGCCGACTGCGTGGTCGTGACCAGCGACAACCCCCGCAGCGAGGCACCCGAGCACATCATTCACCAGATTCTGCAAGGCACCATCGCAGGCGATACCGTGTGGGTGGAACCCGACCGCGCCGCTGCCATCGGCCAGGCACTGGCCCAGGCCGACAGCGCCGATGTGGTGCTGATCGCTGGCAAAGGCCACGAGGATTACCAGGAAATGGCCGGTGTGCGCCGCCCGTTCTCCGACATGGCGCAGGCCCAGGCCGCGCTGCAACGCCGGGAGGCCCGCACATGACCATGATGACCCTGGCCCAGGCCTTTGGCTGGATCAGCGCACGCATTCCGCAGGCGCAACTGGTGGGTGCCGATGCCGGTGCGCTGCCGATGGTGCGCGTTCACACCGACACCCGCACGCTGGCGCCCGGCGATTTGTTTGTCGCCCTGAAAGGCGAGCGCTTTGATGCCAATGCCTTTTTGTCGCAGGCGCGCGAGGCGGGCGCCGTGGCCGCTATCGCCCACGGTGGCCTGCTGGATGCGGGCTTGCCCGGCGTCACCGTGCCCGACACCCTGGCTGCGCTGGGCGCCCTGGCCGCTGGTTGGCGCAGCCAGTTCAGCCTGCCGCTGATCGGCGTGACTGGCAGCAACGGCAAAACCACGGTGACGCAGATGATCGCGTCCATCCTGCGCGCCCACGCGGGCGAGGCCGCGTGGGCCACGCAGGGCAACCTGAACAACGCCATCGGAGTGCCACACACGCTGCTGGGCCTGCGCAGCGCGCACCGCATCGCCGTGGTCGAGCTGGGCATGAACCACCCCGGCGAAATCGCCCAGCTGGCCGACATGGCCCGGCCCACCGTGGCGTTGGTGAACAACGCCCAGCGTGAGCACCTCGAATTCATGCACACCGTGCAGGCCGTGGCCGAAGAAAACGGCGCCGTGCTGGCGGCTTTGCCTGCCGATGGCGTGGCCGTGTTCCCGCACGACGATGCCTACACCCCGCTGTGGCGCCGCTTGGCCGGTGCGCGCCGCTGCTTGAGCTTTGGCAGCGCCGGCGCCGATGTGCAGGCCACCCAGGCGCACTGGCAGGGCGATGCCTGGCAGGTGCGCATGCACACGCCCCAGGGCGATCTGGCCTGTGCGCTGCACATTGCCGGCCAGCACAACGTGCGCAACGCGCTGGCGGCCACGGCCTGCGCGCTGGCCGCCGGGGTGCCACTGGCCGCCATCGCCCAGGGCCTGAGCGCCTTTGTGCCGGTCAAAGGGCGCTCGCGGGCGCTGGCTGTGGCGCAGGGCAACCGCCAGATCACCGTGGTGGACGACAGCTACAACGCCAACCCCGACTCGGTGCGCGCCGCCATCGACGTGCTGGCCGCTCTGCCCGGCCCGCGCCTGCTGGTGCTGGGCGACATGGGCGAGGTCGGCGCGCAGGGGCCGCAGTTCCATGCCGAAGCCGGGCAGCACGCCCAGGCCTGCGGCATTGAGCACCTGTTTGCGCTGGGCGCGCAGTGTGCCCACGCCGCCGCCGCTTTTGCGGGCGCGCGGCATTTTGACAACATGGCGCAGCTGCAAGCGGCAGTGCGCGAGGCGCTGCCCACGGTGGGCAGCGTGCTGGTAAAAGGATCGCGGTTCATGAAGATGGAGCAAGTGCTGGAGGCCATCGTGCCTGCCACGCCCACCCCCGGTAACACCCCCGTGCAGGAGGCCGCCACCGGCGCCTTGCGTGCGCCATGCTGATCTGGCTGGCCCAGTGGCTGCAAAGCCTGTCGCCCGAGTTCGGTTTTTTCCGCGTCTTCCAGTATTTGACGTTCCGCGCCGTGATGGCCGCATTGACGGCGCTGCTCATCGGCCTGGTGGCGGGCCCGCGCGTCATCCGGCGCCTGACCGAGCTGAAAATCGGCCAGCCCATCCGCACCGATGGCATGGAAACGCACCACGTCAAAAGCGGCACGCCCACCATGGGCGGCGTGCTCATCCTGGCTGCGCTGTCGATTTCCACGCTGCTGTGGTTTGACCTGTCCAACCGCTTTGTCTGGATTGTGCTGGTGGTCACGCTGGGCTTTGGCGCCATCGGCTGGGCCGATGACTGGCGCAAGGTGGTCAACAAAGACCCCAACGGCATGCGCTCGCGCGAGAAATACATGTGGCAGTCCCTCATCGGGCTGCTGGCGGCGCTGTACCTGGTGTTCAGCATCTCCGAGAGCAACAACTACAAGGTGCTGGAGCTGTTTGTGTCGTGGGTGCGCTCGGGCTTTGATGTGAACCTGCCCACCCAGGCGGGCCTGCTGCTGCCGTTCTTCAAGGAAGTGAGCTACCCGCTGGGCGTGCTGGGCTTTGTCATCATGACCTACCTGGTGATTGTGGGTGCCAGCAACGCCGTCAACCTGACCGATGGGCTTGATGGCCTGGCCATCATGCCGGTGGTCATGGTGGGCTCGGCGCTGGGGGTGTTTGCCTATGTCACGGGCAACGTGGTGTATGCCAAATACCTGTTTTTGCCGCACATTCCGGGCGCGGGCGAGCTGCTGATTTTCTGCTCGGCCATGGCCGGTGCCGGGCTGGCGTTTTTGTGGTTCAACACCTACCCCGCGCAGGTGTTCATGGGCGACGTGGGCGCGCTGGCGCTGGGCGGCGCGCTGGGCACCATCGCCGTGATCGTGCGCCAGGAGATCGTGCTGGCCATCATGGGCGGCATTTTTGTGGTCGAGGCGCTGTCGGTGATGGCGCAGGTGGCCTGGTTCAAATACACCAAGCGCCGCTACGGCGAAGGCCGCCGTCTGCTGAAAATGGCACCCTTGCACCACCACTTTGAAAAGAGCGGCTGGAAAGAGACGCAGGTGGTGGTGCGTTTCTGGATCATCACCATGCTGCTGTGCCTGGTGGGCCTGTCGACCCTGAAGCTGCGATGAACTCCTTGCAAGACCAATCTGTCCTGATTCTGGGGCTGGGCGCTTCGGGCCTGGCCATGGCGCGCTGGTGCGTGCGCTGCGGCGCGCAGGTCACGGTGGCCGATACGCGTGCCCAACCGCCGCAGCTGGCCGTATTGCAGCAAGAGCTGCCGCAGGTGCGCTTTGTGCCCGGTGCCTTCGATGCCAGCCTGGTCCAGGGCCAGCCGCTGCACGCGGTGTACCGCTCGCCGGGGTTGAGTCCCGAGACAATTGCTCCTGTATTGATAGCTGCTAGCGCCCGCCACATCAGCGTTGGAGGCGAATTAAGCTTGTTTTTTGGCGCCTTGCAGGCGCTGGGTGCGGCGCACAGCGCGGACGCCAGCGCAGAGGCTGCCCCGGCGCCCGCCTATGCGCCCAAGGTGCTGGCCATTACCGGCACCAATGGCAAAACCACCGTCACGTCGCTCACGGGCCAGCTCGTCGAGCGCGCGGGCAAAACCGTGGCCGTGGCGGGCAACATCGGCCCGACGCTGCTTGATACCCTGGCCCAACGGCTCGATGCCGGCGATCTGCCCGAAGTGTGGGTGCTGGAGCTGTCCAGCTTCCAGCTCGATGGCATCACGGGCTTTGAGCCCACGGCGGCCACGGTGCTCAACGTCACGCAAGACCACCTCGACTGGCACGGCAGCATGGCCGCCTACGCGGCGGCCAAAGCGCGCATTTTTGGCACGCAAGGGCTGATGGTGCTCAACCGCGAAGACCCCGAGGTGATGGCCATGCTGCCGCCACCCGCCCGCGTCAAGCTGCAAAAACCGCAGCAGCGAGCGCACATCACCTTTGGCGGTGACATGCCCCGGCGCCCCGGCGACTTCGGTATCGACACCGTCGGCGGCATGGCCTGGCTGGTGCGTGCCCTCGAAGCCGATGAAACCCGCAAGCGCGTGCGCGGCGCTGAAGCCGAGGAAGAACTGCACATCCAGCGCCTGATGCCCGCCGATGCGCTGCGCATCCGGGGCCGCCACAACGCCATCAACGCCCTGGCCGCGCTGGCGCTGGCCCAGGCGGCGGGCTGCCCGCTGGCGCCCATGCTTTACGGTTTGCGCGAATACCGGGGCGAACCCCACCGCGTCGAGCCCGTGGGCCGCGTCAACGACATCGAATACTTTGACGACAGCAAAGGCACCAACGTGGGCGCCACCGTGGCCGCGCTCACCGGCCTGGGCGTCGAGCGCCGCCTGGTCTTGATTCTGGGCGGCGATGGCAAGGGCCAGGACTTTGCCCCGCTGGCCGCGCCCGTGGCCCGCCATGTGCGCGCCGTCGTGCTCATGGGCCGCGATGCGCCGCTGATCCGCGCCGCGCTGCAAGGCACCGGTGTGCCCCTGCTGGACGCGCCCAGCCTGCCCGACGCCGTGCAGCTGGCCACCGCGCGCGCCCACGCGGGCGACGCTGTGCTGATGTCGCCCGCCTGCGCCAGTTTTGACATGTTCACCGGCTACGAGCACCGCGCGCAGGTGTTTTGCGCCGCTGTGCAGGCGCTGGCCGACAACGCCGGTCAGGCGCTGGAGGGGCAGTCGTGAGCGGGCGCGCTGGTGTGGCGCAGCGCCTGGGCGATTGGTGGGCGGGCCTGTCCAGTGCTGGCGGCGACGGCCTGCCGGTGCGCGCTGGCGGCATGGAATACCGCCGCACCGCCTCCACCCCCGCCAGCGTGCTGGGTTTTGACCAGGCCCTGGTCTGGGTCGTGGTGGCGCTGCTGGCCTGGGGCACGGTGATGGTCTATTCCGCCTCCATCGCCTTGCCCGACAACCCGCGCTTTGGCAAGATTGCGCCCACGCATTTTCTGGTGCGCCACATCTTTGCCCTGGTGATGGCGTTTGTGGCGGCGCTGCTGGCGTTCCAGGTGCCCATGGCGCTGTGGGAGCGCCATGCCCGGGGGCTGTTTTTGCTGTCGCTGTTTTTGCTGATCTTGGTGCTGGTGCCGCACGTGGGCACGGTGGTCAATGGCGCGCGGCGCTGGCTCAGCCTGGGCGTCATGAATTTCCAGCCCTCCGAGCTGGCCAAGTTTGCCGTGCTGATCTATGCCGCTGACTACATGGTGCGCAAGATGGAGGTCAAAGAGCGCTTCTTCCGCGCCGTGCTGCCCATGGGCGCCGCCGTGGCCGTGGTCGGGGCGCTGCTGCTGGCCGAGCCTGACATGGGCGCTTTCATGGTGATTGCCGTGATCGCCATGGGCATTTTGTTTCTGGGCGGCGTCAACGCGCGCATGTTCTTTTTGATTGCCTTCATCCTGGTGCTGGCCTTTGCCGCCATGGTGTGGTTCTCTGACTGGCGGCGCGAGCGCATTTTTGCCTACCTCGACCCCTGGAGCGAAAAGCACGCGCTGGGCAAGGGCTACCAGCTCTCGCACTCGCTGATCGCCATTGGCCGGGGCGAGGTTTTTGGCGTGGGCCTGGGCGGCAGCGTCGAAAAGCTGCACTGGCTGCCCGAGGCGCACACCGACTTTTTGCTGGCTGTGATCGGTGAGGAGTTCGGTCTGGTGGGCGTGATCGCGCTGATCGTGCTGTTCTTCTGGATGGTGCGGCGCATCATGCACATTGGCCGCCAGGCGATTGCGCTGGACCGCGTTTTTGCCGGTTTGGTGGCGCAGGGCGTGGCCATGTGGATGGGGTTCCAGGCCTTTATCAACATGGGCGTGAACCTGGGCGCGCTGCCCACCAAGGGGCTGACGCTGCCGCTGATGAGCTTTGGCGGCTCGGCCATTTTGATGAACCTGGTGGCGATTGCGGTGGTGCTGCGCGTGGATTATGAAAACAAGCTGCTCATGCGTGGAGGCCACGCATGAGCAGCTTGTTTCAGCAAAACAAATGCCGCATTGCGCCAGCAATGCCAGGCGCGCAGCGCCTGATGAGAGGAGGCCACGCATGAAGCAAAAAACCGCGCTCATCATGGCGGGCGGCACCGGCGGGCATATCTTCCCCGGGCTGGCCGTGGCCCAGGCGCTGCGCGAACGCGGCTGGCGCGTGCACTGGCTGGGTGCGCCGGGCAGCATGGAGTCGCGCATCGTGCCTGCGCAGGGCTTTGCGCTGGAAACCATTGATTTCTCCGGCGTGCGTGGCAAGGGCTTGAAAACCCTGGCCTTGCTGCCCTGGCGTTTGGCGCGCGCTTTCTGGCAGGCACGCCAGGTGGTGCGCCGGGTGCGACCCGACGTGGTGGTGGGCCTGGGCGGCTACATCAGCTTTCCGGGCGGCGCCATGGCCCGGCTGGCGGGCGTGCCGCTGGTGCTGCACGAGCAAAACTCGGTCGCTGGCATGGCCAACAAGCTGCTGGCGCGCATCGCCAGCCGGGTGTTTACGGCGTTTCCGGGCGCGCTGCCCCAAGGCCAGTGGGTGGGCAACCCCTTGCGCGCGGCCTTCTTGCAGCAAGCCGCCCCAGAGCAGCGTTTTGCCGGGCGCACAGGCCCCTTGCGCCTGCTGGTGGTGGGCGGCAGCCTGGGCGCGCGTGCGCTGAACGAAATCGTGCCCCAGGCGCTGGCTTTGATTCCTGCCGGCCAGCGCCCGCTGGTCACGCACCAAAGCGGCGCGGCGCAAATCGAGGCGCTGCGTGCCCATTACCACGCCGCCGGTGTGCAGGCCGAACTCACGCCCTTCATTGACGACACGGCCAGCGCCTTTGCCCAGGCCGACGTGGTGGTGTGCCGCGCTGGCGCCAGCACCGTGACCGAACTGGCCGCCGTGGGCGCTGCCGCCGTCTTTGTGCCGTTCCCGGCGGCGGTGGACGACCACCAAACCGCCAACGCCCAGTTTCTGGTGCAGGCCGGGGGCGGCTGGCTGGTGCAACAGCGTGATCTCACCCCCGAAGGGTTGGCAAAAATGCTACAAAATATGGAGCGGCCCGCGCTTTTGCAGCGGGCGCTGAAGGCCAAAAACATGCAAAAAATACACGCCACCGATGCGGTGGTTGCTGCCTGCGAAGAACTGAGCGCATGAAACACGCCATCCACCACATCCATTTCGTCGGCATCGGCGGTGCGGGCATGAGCGGCATCGCCGAGGTGCTGCACAACCTGGGCTACACCATTTCGGGCTCTGATCTGGCCGACAGCGCCACGCTGCGCCGCTTGCAGGCACTGGGCATTGCCACCCACCTGGGCCACGCAGCGGCGCACATCGCCGGGGCCAATGCCGTGGTCACGTCCACCGCCGTGCAGCCCGACAACCCCGAAGTGCTGGCTGCGCGCGCGCAAAAAATCCCCGTGGTGCCGCGCGCCCTGATGCTGGCCGAGCTGATGCGCATGAAGCAGGGCATTGCCATTGCGGGCGCGCACGGCAAGACCACCACCACCAGCCTGGTCACCAGCGTGCTGGCCGAGGCCGGGCTGGACCCCACCTTCGTCATTGGCGGCAAGCTCAACAGCGCCGGGGCCAATGCCAAGCTGGGCCAGGGCGAGTACATCGTGGTCGAGGCCGATGAATCGGATGCGTCGTTCCTGAACCTGCTGCCCGTGATGGCCGTGGTCACCAACATCGACGCCGACCACATGGAAACCTACGGCCATGACTTTGGCCGCCTGAAGAAAGCCTTTGTCGATTTTCTGCACCGCATGCCGTTCTATGGCACGGCAGTGCTGTGCCTGGACAGCCCGGCCGTGCGCGACATCGTGCCCGAGGTCACCTGCCCCATCACCAGCTACGGCTTTGCCGAAGACGCCCAGGTGCGCGCCATTGACGTGCGCGCGCAGGCTGGCCAGATGCACTTCACGGTGCAGCGGCGCAACGGCGTCACCCTGCCCGACCTGGAGGTGGTGCTCAACCTGGCGGGCGAGCACAACGTGCTCAACGCCCTGGCCGCCATCGCCATTGCCGTCGAGCTGAACATCCCCGACGAGGCCGTGCTGCGCGCCCTGGCCCACTTCAAAGGCGTGGGGCGGCGTTTTCAGCGCTACGGCGAATTGCCCGCCAAAGACGGTGGCCAGTTCACCCTGATTGACGATTACGGCCACCACCCCGTGGAGATGGCCGCTACGCTGGCGGCAGCGCGCGGCGCGTTTCCGGGGCGGCGCCTGGTGCTGGCCTTCCAGCCGCACCGCTACACCCGCACACGCGACTGCTTCGAAGATTTCGTCAAGGTCATTGGCGGTGCCGACGCCGTGCTGCTCACCGAGGTCTATGCCGCCGGTGAGGCGCCCATCGTCGCTGCCGATGGCCGCGCCCTGGCGCGCAGCCTGCGCGTGGCGGGCCGGGTCGAGCCGGTGTTTGTCGATGAGGTGGCCGCGCTGCCGCAGGCGGTGGCCGACCTGGTGCAGGACGGCGATGTGGTGCTGTGCATGGGCGCGGGCACCATCGGGGCGGTGGCAGGCAAGGTGGTTGATTTGCTACAAAATAGTGAGCTGGTTGCGCAGGATGGACGGGCGTTATGAGCCAATTTGATTCAAAAATAGATGTGCAGGCCCTGGGTAAAGTGGCCGTGTTGATGGGCGGCAGCTCTGCCGAGCGCGAGGTCTCGCTGATGTCGGGCGCGGGCGTGTTGCAGGCGCTGCGCTCGCGCGGCGTCGATGCCCACGCTTTCGACCCCGCCCAGCAGGACTTGGGCGAGCTGCGCCGCCAGGGCTTTGCCCGCTGCTTTATCGCGCTGCATGGCCGCCACGGCGAAGACGGCACGGTGCAGGGCGCGCTCGAATTGCTGGGCATTCCCTACACCGGCCCGGGCGTGATGGCGTCCAGCATCGCCATGGACAAAATCATGACCAAGCGCATCTGGCGCTTTGAAGGGCTGCCCACGCCCGACTGGCGCCTGGTCTCCAGTGCCGACGACACGGTGGCTGCCTTGGCCGCCCTGGGCGCGCCCATGATCGTCAAGCCTGCGCGCGAGGGTTCGACCATCGGCCTGACCAAGGTGACGGACGCCGCGCAGTGCGCCCAGGCCTACGAACTGGCCTCGCGCTACGACCCCGAGGTGCTGTGCGAGCAGTTCATCGAAGGCGATGAGACCACCTGCCCCATCCTGGGCGAAGGCGCCAGCGCCCACGCCCTGCCGGTGATCCGCATCGTCGCCCCCCAGGGCAACTACGACTACGAGCACAAATACTTCACCGACGACACCCAGTACCACTGCCCCAGCGGCCTGCCCGAGGCCGAGGAGCGTGCCATCCAGGCGCTGGTGGTGCAGGCCTTTCGCACGCTGGGCTGCCGGGGCTGGGCGCGTGCCGACATCATGATCCGCGCCTCTGACCGCCAGCCGTTCTTGCTGGAGATCAACACCTCGCCGGGCATGACCGGGCACTCGCTGGTGCCGATGTCGGCGCGCGCGCTGGGCATTAGCTATGAAGACCTGTGCCTGCGCCTGCTGGCCAGCGCCACCCTGGATACCCCGCCCGGTGCCTGCACGGGCGCCGCCCCCGGATGCGCCGCATGACGGACACGCTGCCCGCGCCACTGGACGTGCGGCTCATGAACCAGACCGCTTCGGTCTTGTTCATGGCCTGTGTCGTGCTGGTGCTGGCAGCCAGCGTCTGGTGGGCGCTGCGCCACCCGGCGTTTGCCATCGGGCGCATCGTGGTCGAGGGCGACCTGGTACACAACAACGCCGTGACGTTGCGCGCCAACGTGGCGCCGCAGCTGGTGGGCAACTTTTTCACCATCGACCTGCGCACCGCGCGCGAGGCTTTTGAGCAGGCCCCCTGGGTGCGCAGCGCCCAGGTGCGCCGCCAATACCCCCGCACGCTGCATGTGGTGTTGCAAGAACACAACGCCGTGGCGCACTGGGGCCCCGACACCGGATTGGCCATGGTCAACAGCTATGGCGAGGTGTTCGAGGCCAGCGCCGACGACGCCGAGGACGATGATCTGCCCCGTTTGCAAGGGCCACAAGGGCAGTCGGCCCAGGTGCTACAGATGTACGGGCTGCTGCAATCGGCCTTTGGCACGCTCGGTATGCCCGTGAAGGCGCTGGAGTTGTCGGGGCGGGGTGGTTGGCGCGCTACGCTCGGTGGCGGTGCCGTGGTGGAACTGGGCGGGGGGGCCGTCTCCGACGTGGAGCGGCGCGCCAAGGGTTTCGTAGGTACGCTTACGCAGGTGGCCGCGCAGTATGGGCGCAAACCCGACGCGCTGGAATCGGCCGATTTGCGCCACGCGGGTGGTTATGCGGTGCGCCTGCGTGGCGTGACGACGGTGGCGCCGGGCGCTGCGGCAGTGCGCCGCTGAGCGGCACAGACAATAAAAGGCAGACACGGATATGGCAAGAGAATACAAAGATGTGGTGGTAGGTCTGGACATCGGCACCGCCAAGATCATGGCGGTGGTGGCCGAGGTGCTGCCCAATGGCCAGCTCAAGCTCGCTGGCCTGGGCGTGGCGCCCAGCCACGGCTTGAAGCGCGGCGTGGTGGTGAACATCGACGCCACGGTGCAAAGCATCCAGCAGGCGCTCAAAGAGGCCGAGTTGATGGCCGATTGCAAGATCCAGCGCGTGTACACGGGCATCACCGGCAGCCACATCCGGGGCATGAACTCCAGCGGCATGGTGGCCGTGAAAGACAAAGAGGTCACGCCCGCTGACGTGGCCCGCGTGGTCGAGACGGCCAAGGCCATCAACATCTCCAGCGACCAGCGCCTGTTGCTGGTGGAGCCGCAGGAATTCGTGATCGACGGGCAGGACGTGAAGGAGCCCATCGGCATGAGCGGCATCCGCCTGGAGGCCAACATCCACATCGTCACGGGTGCGCAAAGCGCGGCCGAGAACATCATCAAGTGCGTGCGCCGCTGCGGCCTGGAGGTCGAGCAGCTCATGCTCAACCCGCTGGCCAGCAGCCAGGCCGTGCTGACTGACGACGAGCGCGAGCTGGGCGTGGCCGTGGTCGATATCGGCGCGGGCACCACCGATGTGGCCATCTTCACGGGGGGCGCCATTCGCCACACGGCGGTCATCCCTGCTGCGGGCGACCTCATCACCAGCGACATCGCCATGGCGCTGCGCACCCCCACCAAGGACGCCGAGGACATCAAGGTCGAGAGCGGCTACGCCAAGCAACTGCTGGCCGATCCGGACGCGCAGGTCGAAGTGCCTGGCCTGGGCGACCGCGGCCCGCGCATGCTCAGCCGCCAGGTGCTGGCCGGGGTGATCGAGCCGCGCGTGGAAGAAATCTTCTCGCTGGTGCAGCAGGTGATTC
>NZ_JAQUAL010000029.1:0-26698 GCF_028687295.1 Simplicispira sp. | reverse complement strand
GACGACCCGATCTTCAACGGGCTGGCGATCTCGCTGATCTTCGGCATTGCGGTGTCCACCGTGTTGACGCTGGTGGTCATTCCCACCCTGTACTACGCGGCCTACCGCCACCGCCTGGACGCACTGCGCGGCGCGCCCGTGGCCGAGGTGGTTACTTAAAAATGATAGCTGCTTGCGCTTACTGTGCGAGGGCTGGAGCCGATTTTGATTCAAACTTTTCAGGAGCAAGCAATGGACATTTCTTACACCGATCTCACCCGTGGCATTTCCGCCGAGCTGGGCCAGCTGCGCAGCGAGATTCCTGACACCCTGCAAGCCTTCCATGCGCTGGGCAAGGCGGCCAGCGCGGCGGGCGCGCTGGACAAAAAGACCAAGGAGCTGATTGCCGTGGCGCTGTCGGTGGCCGCGCGCTGTGATCCGTGCGTGGGCTTTCACACCCAGGCGCTGGTCAAGCTGGGCGCCACGCGCGCCGAGTTGGCCGAGGCGCTGGCCATGGCCGTGTACATGGGCGGCGGGCCATCGCTGATGTATGCGGCCAAAACCTCTGCGGCGTTCGATGAATTCAGCGCCGCTGCCGCAGCCGCCGCACCGGCGTCGGCCTGATGTGCCCCTGCTGGGCGCGCCACGGCGCCAATCTGGTGCGCTGGGTGCAGCGCGCCGTCAAAACCCGGTTTGCTCGCACCCGGTAAACATCGCACTCTCCACTGCGCAGTGAAAAATGTTGCACTGCAACAAAAATGTCTTGCAAATGCGCCAAACTCACTTACCATAGCGTCATGTTGCGCCGCAGCATTTTTCCGGGAAGGCCTGGAGTCGGCGCTTTTTCAACACCACCTGATGGAGCTTCTCATGCAAAAATTCGACACCCAAGCCTTCGCCGCTGCTGGCAAAAACGCCGCCGCTGACCTGACCGCCCTGGCCACCACCGCTTTCGCTGGCTTTGAAAAGCTGGCCGAACTGAACATGGCCACCGCCAAGTCGGTGCTGGAAAACTCTCTGGGTTCCATCCAGGCTGCCGCTGCTGCCACCACCCCGGAAGACGTGCTGGCTGCCTCCTCCAAGCTGGCCCAGCCCATGGCTGAAAAGGCCGCTGCCTATGGCCGCAGCGTCTACGAAATCACCTCGCAAACCGGCGCTGAGCTGTCCAAGGTGTCCAAAGACAAGCTGGCCGATGCGCAAAAGACCTGGGGCAGCGCCGTGGAGTCCATGACCCAAAACGTTCCTGCTGGCAGCGAAGCTTTTGTTTCCGCCTTCAAGAACGCTGCCACCACCGGCCAGCAAGCCTTTGCACAGGCACAGGCTGCTGCCCAGCAAGCCATGGCACAAGCCCAAAACCACGTGACCGACGTGGTGGCCAAGACGGTCAAGACGGCCAAGCCCGCCGCCAAGGTCTGAGCCCGGCAGGCCACTGGCCTGCGCACCAGAGCCACCAAGGCCGAACCCGCAAGGGTTCGGCCTTTTTGCTGTGTGGGCTCAAAGGCATTCACGCTGCCGGTAAGCGGCAAATACTTGGTCGCGCAGTGCCTGTGCTGCGGGGCCCACGGTGGCGATGGCGTCGGCCTGTAGCCATTGGTTGTTGAGGTATTGCAGCGCCAGCGTGGCGGGCCAGGGCATGTAGGGCGTCAGCCCTGCGGGCAGAAAACCCAAAGGGGCTGCACACTCCCACGCTGCGGGTGTACCGGGGTCGCACAGGTCAAGGCTGAGGTAAATCGCATCGACCTGCTGACGACACCACTGGCGCAGGGCGCGTTGCAGCACCTCGCCCAGGTCAGCACCGGCATGGCGCACCACCACGAAGGCCGCGTTGAGTGCTGGCTCGACGCGCACCTGCAACTGCGTGGCACCTTGCAGCGCATCCCGGCGCAGCGGCTGGGGCCGCAGTTCCATGCCGATGTCGGCGGCGCGCGGCAGCACCAGGGTGGCCAGATCGGGTGGCAGGTGGACATCCACTGACGGGGCGGGGCGCAGCAGACGGCAGGCATAGAACACGCTGCCCCGCTGGGTCGATGCCTGGCCCGGAATGCTGCGAAATTGCAGGCTGGCCGGGGTGTAGGCCAGCAGCAGTGCGGTGGGCAGGTAGCCCAGTCGGCCAAAGGTCTTTTGCGTGTAGGGATGGCGCGTGACGGCATGCACGAAGGCCGCTGCCTCGGGGCGCTGCTCCAGGGCTTGGGTCACGGTTTGCAGCAGTTGGCCCAGCAGGCCGCCACCGCGCTGGTCGGGTGCCACCACGGCGGCGCCGACTTCGAGGGCCGGGTCATCGCGGTGGTCTTTCATGAGTGCGATGTGGCCGACGATGGGGGCGCCAGCGGCGTCCTGCGCCTGCGCCACCCAGGAGGTCAGGCGGCCATCTTGGCCGCGCGCGAGGATGCGTTCAGCGATGTACATGTCGGGGTTGACGTACGAGTAGCCATAGCTGCGGTACATCAGGCGGGCCAGATGGATGGCATCGCCAGCCTCCAGCGGGCGCAGGGTGGTCGGCGCTGGAGCGGGCTCCACCGGGGTCGGGCCCGCGTGATCGGACGCAGCGTGGTTGGCCACTGGTGTGGTCAGGGCGCCTTGCTGGGGCAACCACCATTCGAGTTCGACATGCTGGCCTTGCGCACCCAGGTTGAGCACCCGCGAGCGATCAACCAATTGGTGCATCAGGAAGGCGGACAGACCGGCATCGTCCTGTACCGCGCTGTCGGGCTGCGCTGGGTCGTACTGCGGCACCAGGCTCAGGTCGTAGGGCAGTCCGTGGTCGGTGATGCGCAATTGCAGCACCGGGGGCAGTACCGCTACCAGGATGTCGAGCACACTGGCTGCATCGGCATCCGGTTCGTCGTCATGGGCGCAGCGCAGCACCGTGAGCAGGGCTTCCTCGGCAGCGGTTTGCATGCGCATGCGTTGCGCGGGTGTGAAGCCCTGCGTGCTGGCCTGGGCCGACAGCAGTGCCTGGACGATGGCAATGGCGCGTGGGTGCGCAGGCACGCTCAGGCGCAGCCAGTCGTGGCGGGGGTCGGGTGGTTGTGGCGTCGGGGTCTGGGTGGGCATGGAGCAGTCAGCCATGGCGGCGATCCACCACGCGCAGCAGCTTGCCGGTACGGGGGTTGGTGAGCAGGGCAGCGGGGGTAGTCCATTCCACTTCCAGCGGATGCACCACCCCTGCATCGATCAGGTCTGCAAACATGGGGCGCTGGGCATACAGGGCCTCGCGCACGCGGGTGCCATCGGCCTCACTGCGCGCTTGTGGTGTGGTGACGGCCAAGCGCAGGCGCAGTCGGTCGCGGCGTTCGGCATGGTCTATGCACAGTTGGAAGGACTGCACCGTGCAATCCGTACCCTGGCGTTGCAGGCTGGCCAACAGCGCCAGGATGTCGTCCACATACAGCGTCATCGGGCCGATGCGTGCGCCTTCCTCGGTGCGCCCGAGCAGGCGAAAGCGCCGCTGGGGCGTGCCCGGGGGATCCATCCAGGCGCCCCGGTCCCCCACCGGGTAGCGAATGATGGGCACCAGACGCCGCTCCAGGTTGGTCAGCACCAGCCGGCCTGCCTGGCCAGTGCCTTGCACCGGCTGGTCGCTGTCGTCCTCCAGAATTTCCAGCACGGTGCTGTCGTCGAACACGCTGTGCACCCCGGGTTCGGCGCCTGCGGGCACCCAGCCCAGCTCGCCGTAGTCCACACCGGCCACGCCGATCGAGCGCACCTGGCAGCCGGGAAACACCTGCTGCAGCGCAGCGATCTGGTCGGCAAACATGGGTTCACCGCCATACAGAAAGGTTTCCAGGCGCAGCGTTGCGCGGTCGGCAGGCGTGAGGCGCTCCAGCAGCGCCATCAGCGTGGTGGGCACACCCGCCAGGGTGGTCAGACTGAACTGGCGCCAAGTGGCCAGGATTTCCTCGGCATCGTCCCCTCCGATGGGGTAGCAGATGCCTGCGCCAGCGGCTTCGATGCTGCGGCCAATGAACAGGAATGAGGCATACAGCTTGCCCGCATAGAACAGGTTGCCAATGCGCTCACCTTCGCGCAGACCAGCACGGCGCATACCGCCCCCGAATGCCTGGGTGAATGCGCGCCATTCGGCGTGGGTGAATACGGAGTATTTGGGCTGGCCAGTGGTGCCGCCGCTCTTGAAAGTGATGCCTTCGGTGAGTGGGGCGGTGAATACGCGGTTGTCATGCACCGTGTTGGCGGCCCAGAAGGCCTTGTGGTCGAGCACCGGGTAGGCGTCCAGGCGGGACTCGCCCGGTGGCACGGCGGCGTAGAAGTCGCGATAAAAAGGCGAGTGGGTGCGTGCAAAGGACAGCAGCGCGGCCAGGCGCTGGGCCTGGGTCGGCGGTGCGGCAGCGGAGAGGTCGGTCATGGTGGATGCGAGGGGAAATAGGTGGAAGGGTCAGGTGGCGTCCAGGCGGTGGTCGCACACATGGCGCAATTTGCCGCTGGCCTTGACACGCACGAAATCGCTGTGGGGATGGATTTCCAGGCGCACGATCAGCGGCAGCTGGTAGGTGCGGATCACGCCCAATTCGTCGTACCAGGCGCACAGTTGCTCTGCTGCCTCGGTGGTGGGTGCCTGCAAGGTGTCGTCCACCCAGATGCGCAGCACGGTAGCGGCAGGCTCGCTGTCGATGTGCAGCTGTACCGGCCCGGCGTAGTCCAGCTGCTGGCTCAGAAAATCCACAAAACGGCTGTAGTTCAGCAAGGGGCCGCCGGCCTTGAAAACGTCGCCCAGCCGACCAGTGAGTTCAAAGCGCGGCTCCTGGCGTGCGCAGGGGCAGGGGCCCGGCACCCAGCGGCCGGTGTCGCCGATTTCATAGCGCGCGATGGTGGGGGCGCTGCGTGCGCGCGAGGTCAGCAGCAAGCGACCGATCTCGGTGCCTTGCACGGGCGCGTCCTCGTCCAGGCGCGCGATCTCCAGCGTCTGCAAACGGGTGAACAGGTGGTGTACGCCGCCTTGGCTGTGCTCGCATTGGTAACCCATGGGGCCTGCATCGTTGGAGCCATAGGCCACTGAGCGCACCACCGGCACACCGCACTCCTCGCGCAGAAATCGCACCTGTGCGGGCGACAGGGCTTCGCCGCCGTAAAACACCTTTTCCACGCAGCCCGCCGCCTTGATCTGCTGCCCCTGGGATCTGAAAAGACCCAGCAGGTGCGGCGTCATGCCGATCAGCACGTTGGTGCGGTGTGCCAGGATTTGCTCGGCGATCTGCTCATACTCGGGCACCATCGCCATGGGGTATTGGCGCACCCGCAGATGCTCCAGGATTGTCCAGAAACTGATGAAGCTGCCGTACAGATACCCTGCCGCGAACAGATTCATCACCCGGTCGCGTGCGGGCTCCAGGCCCGCAGCCACCAAACCATGGGCGGTGACGGCCATTTGTTCGTGGTAGTCGGCCCAGCGGAAGGTGGAGTAGGCCACCTGGCCGCTGGAGCCGCCGCTGCGCACCACCAGGCCAGTCAAGGGATCGTCATGCGCCAGGGACAGGGCTTGGAAGGCGGCTTTGTCCATCACCGGCACAGCGGGTGGTCGCAGCGCCGCTGGCGGCTCCAGCGCATCCAGACTGCCCACACAGGCCAGGGCGGGCGGGCCATCCACCGAGACCCTCCGGGCCAGGTGCTGCAATGCATATACGCCGTCGTGCGGCGCACCCAGGTAGCTGTCGATCATCTCGCCGGGGCGGGTGATGCGACTGACACCGGCTGACAGCAGGCTGCGCGCCAAGGGCGCCGCGCTGGCCAGGCCCGTGGCCAGGCCGCAGGTTTGCAGCCAGGGGCGCATGGGGCGCAGGGCCGCGCCCAGGTGCTCACGCTGCACGCTCTTGAGCCAGATGGTGCGGTACAGCGGCGAAGGCCGCAGGCCCGGGCGGCGGTCGAGCAGGATGCGCCAGCCGCCGTCTGCTGCTTCGATGACCCGGGTCAGTTGCAGGGCCTCCTCGGCCCGCGCCACGCTCACTGCCGTGGTGATTTCCGCTTGTTCGGCGGTGTCCGGGTGGTGCCCGGCAATGGTCGGGGCGATGCGGGCCAGGGCCTGTGCCAGGCGCTGAGCCAGCGCGTCCAGCCCCGGGCCATCGGTTTCTGCCAGCAGCGTTTGGGGGCTGGAGCAGGCTTGCTGGTCGAGCCGGCAGATATCGCGCGCGAAGCCGTCCAGGGCCTCGGGGTCGTCCAGGCATTCGGCCGCCAGATAGCCGAAAGACACCTTGTGCCCCCAAGCGACGACGCGGGTGTGGGCCGGGGCGCTGGCGCGCACGGCGGCCACGGCCTTTTCGCCGCCCCAGGCAGAAATCACGTCAGCGTGGGCAAACAGCCGTTGCAGCAGTGCCTGGTCGCTCGATGGCAGGCGCAGCACTGCCATGTAGTCGGCCAGTCGCCCGCCCGGATCGTGTGCAGCCAGGGCCTGGGCAAACAGCGGCGCGAAGTCGCCATCGCGCGCACTGGCCTTGACCACGTTGAGGTTGCCTGCCAGCAAACCTTCGACCATGCCCATCGCGGCCACGGTGAACACATTGGAGGGGGCCACATGCACCACGCAGCCCGCAGGCATCCAGGCCTCGTACTGGCGGCCAGGGTAGCGGCGCTCCAGCACACCGGGGCGCTGGGTGCCCAGTTCGGAGCGCAGTTTTTCCTGGAGCGCATCGCGTTGCAGCATTGCGGCGATGGCTGCGAGCATTGCGCGCGCATCCTCCGGGGTGGCGCTGCGGCAGGCCTGGGCATGCAGTGCCTGGAAAGCGCCGCGCGCGTGGCGCAGGTCTTCTGCCAGGGCGGCGCAGGCGCTCAACAGGTCATCGAAGGGGAAGGCGCGGGCCAGGGTGGCGTCCAGATGCGCGGCCAGGTGCTCCAGGGCGTGGGGCAGTGCGGCATCGTCCACCCAGCGGCCAAACCAGAAATGCGGTGCGATCGCGGCAGGGGTGCTTGAAATGTCCATGGGTTTCCTTGGGTGGGGGCGGCTCAGGCGGTGGGCAGCAGCTCGGCGGCGGCAGCGGCGCAGCTCTTGTTGGAAGAGGTGCCAGCGCGGCCCAGCACTTCAAACCAGGGCGATGGCAGGCCGCAGGTGCAACTGCCGCCGGGGTGGCGCACGGCCAAGTCGCCCATGACGACGCTGTGGGCGGGCACCGAGGTGATATAGGGCGAGAGAAAAGACAGGAAGCCGGGTGTACCGTCGGGCACCGGCGCCAGGGTGCGCACGTCGCGCACCACCACGCGCGACCAGGTGGGCACATGCAGGTGGTGCTGGTGGCAATCCACGTAAGGGATGCTGTGCTCGACCGCCCCGAAGGTCTCGACGATGCGCTCGGACGGGATACCCAGCCAGTGGGTGATGTCGCGGTGCAGGGCTTCGCGCGAAATGGCCTGGTCGGCATGCCCTTTCCAGCCCCCACCAAAGATGACGCAGCTGCCTGGTGGCAGGCGCAGTGGCAGGGCACCGGTTTGTGCCATGCGCCGCAGCGCGAAGTGCAAAAAGGCCGGGAAGCCGATGATGCGCGTGGGCACGCTGTCCTGGGCGTAGTCGGCCAGCGTGGCCAGAACGCCGAAGGCATCGAACTCGTGCTGGCCTGGCCCCAGCGCCCGCAGTGACCAGAAGGTACGGGCGGGCGGTGCGTAGCGCATCAGGTACTGGTTGGTGTTGGAGGTGCCTACGCGCAGGCCCTCGTAGGGCTCGTAGGCGTTGACCAGGTAATTGGCCGGAGCGTCACTGACCACGCCGCGTGCGGCCATCACGTCGTCCACCATGCGCCGTGCGCCGCCGAGGGTGAAGGCGTCGAAGAACATTTGTGATTTCTGACCCGTGGTGCCCGAAGAGGTCAGGTGTGTTTCGATGGCGCTTTCGGGTACCGACAGCACTTCATGGGCCTTGAAGAAGTTGGCATGCACGGGCGGCAGCGCCATCACGTCCTGCACCGTGCGCAGTGCCGATGGCTGGATCCCACTGGCGGCCAGAAAGGCGCGGTACCAGGGGGAGCGCTCCTGGTGCCAGCGCGTGATGTCGGCCATGGCGGCGACAAAGCGGGCATCGGTGTCGGCCTCTGGCAGGTAGGGTGTGCGCTGGGCGCAGTAGTCAACCACGCCAGCAGGCGGCATTGATGACCGGGAATCAGGCAGGTCAGAGGGAATACGCAATGCTGTCTCCTTGGTTTCTGGTGCATGGGAAATTGCACGGCCAAGGATATAGGCAAGTTGTGAAAATACCGACCTCTTTATGGGCTGGTGGAGGGGGGCTGGCACGGTGTCCGCGCAGGCGGGCGCAACCGAAACGGGTGGGCGGCGACGCTGGCGCGCCGTCAGGCGGATCAACCCAGCGCCAGGGCGGCCAGCGCAGCCAGCGGCGCGGTTTCGGCGCGCAGCACGCGCGCACCCAGCGTGGCGGGGGCAAAGCCGTGTTGCAGGGCCAGGTCTTCCTCGGCGTTGCTGAGGCCGCCTTCCGGGCCGGAGAGGAACAGCACCGGGCCGCTGCCCGGGGCGGCGGCGTGCAGTGGCTGTGTGCCCGGGCGCAGTGACAACAGCAGGCGTGTGGCGATGGCCGTGGTCGCACCGTCCTCCACAGCGCCTGCCGACTGCGCTGCCAGCCAGTCGGCCAGGCTGCGCGCCGGGTGAACGGGCGGCACGCGGTTGCGCCCGCACTGCTCGCAGGCGGCCACGGCCACGGCCTGCCAGTGGGCGAGCTTTTTGTCGGCGCGCTCGCCCTTCAACTTGAGCACGCTGCGCTCGGCCAGCAGTGGCGTGATGCTGGCCACGCCCAGTTCGGTGGCTTTTTCTACCAGCCAGTCCATGCGCTCGTTGGCGGTGATGCCCGCCAGCAGGTGGATGGCGCGCGGCGCCTCGCGCTCGATGGCGTGGTGGGCGCCGATTTGCACGCGCACGTTGCTGCGGCCCATGTGGGTGACGCTGGCGCTCCACTCGCCACCGGCGCGGTCGCCAAACAGCGTGATGGCGTCACCCGGTTGCAGGCGCAGCACCTGCACATGGCGCGCGGCGCCTGCGGGCAGTTCGATGTCAACGCCGGTGGCCAGGTCAACGGGGCAGTGAAAGCGGGGCATTCAGTCCTTTTTTGATAGCTGCTCGCGCCCACTGTGCAAGGGCTGGAGGCTGATTTTGCTTCAATTTTGCGCGCGGCCTACATGCGGCCTACATCCGGCCAAAAGCGTAGCCCATGGCCGCTTCGGTGCCCTCGATCTGGTCGATGAGCTTGCGCAGCGGGCCCAGCTCGCGGTAGCGGTCGGTGGTGGCACGGATGTAGTGCAGAAAGCGCGGCGCATCTGCCAGGTATTTGGGCTTGCCGTCGCGCAGCGTCAGGCGGGCAAAAATGCCAGCCACTTTCAGGTGGCGCTGCAAGCCCATCCACTCCACGCTGCGGTAGAACTCGCCAAAGTCGGCGCCCCAGCCGCTGTGGCTGTTGGCGCCCACCAGCCCCGCCTTGCGGGCTTTTTCCCAGTAACGCACGGTAATGTCGATGACGAAATTCTCATCCCAGCTGATGAAGGCATCGCGCAGCAGGCTGGCGATGTCGTAGGTGATGGGGCCGTACACCGCGTCCTGGAAGTCCAGCACGCCCAGCGGGCCGCCGGGTTGCTGGGGCACCATCAGGTTGCGGGTCATGAAGTCGCGGTGCACGAACACGCTGGGCGCGGCCAGGTTGTGCGCCACGATGCGGTTGAAGGCGTGGCTGAGCACGGCCTGCTGCGCGTCGTCCAGCACCGTGCCCCGGTGCTGGGCGATGTACCAATCCGGAAACAGCGCCAGCTCGCGGCGCAGCAGGGCTTCGTCGTACACCGGCAGCACACCGGGGCGCGACGCCAGTTGCCACTGCAGCAGCGTATCGGTGGCCTGCTGGTACCAGGCAAATGCGTCTTGGGGGCGTTCAGGGTCTAGGCGCTCGATCACCGTCTGCGTGCCCAGGTCGGACAGCAGCATGAAGCCTTGGGCCTCGTCCCAGGCCAGGATCTGCGGCACGCTCAGCCCGGCCTGCGCCAGCAGCGCCTGCACCTGTACGAAGGGGCGGCAGTTTTCTTTGTCGGGCGGCGCGTCCATCACGATGCAGCTGGCGCCGGGCGTGGCGGTGTCCAGGCGCAGGTAGCGCCGAAAACTCGCGTCAGCAGAGGCCGGGCGCAGGCTGGCCGCTTGCAACTGGTGCGGGGCGATCAGCGGCGCCAGCCAGGCTTCGAAAGCGGCGCGGCGCTGGGGGCTGGGCCAGTCCACGCTGGGAGTGGTGGTGGGTGCGGTGGCAGGCGCAGCGCTGGGAGAGAGGGGGGCAGGGTGGCTCATGGATAATCGGATTTTACAAACCCGGCCTGCCTGGCGCGGGTGGCGGGCAGGCGCATGGGCGCTGGTGGCTCGCCCATTTGATGGACTCAATCCCTTGCCCGACGACTTGCTGCCCCGCCCACTTTCGCCGTCCGTGTGGCCCCGCCCGCGCAGCGCTGGCACCCCTGCCCGCACGGCGCTGGCGCCTTGGGTGGCTGGCGCGTTGTGCGCCCTGCCGCTGGCGGCCCTGGCGCAGAACACCACCGATGCACCGCCGCCATCGCCACCGGCACCGTCGGCGTCTGCCCCGTCTGCTGCACCCGCACCCGCGCTTGCGCCGCTGCGTGCCACGGGCCTGTTGCAAGAAACCATTCCCGATGCCCAGCGTGCGCAAATGCCCACGTTCGTTTTTGGCGACCGCATCGAGGGCCAGGCCGATGTGCGCACCGTGATCGAGGGCAACGCCGAGCTGCGCCGCGCCGACACCGTGATCCGCGCTCAGCGCATGGAATACCTGGTGGAAGGCGACCTGGCCAAGGCACAGGGCCAGGTGCGCATCAACCGCGCGGGCAACGTCTATGAAGGCAAAGAGCTGGAGCTGCGCGTCAACGCCTTCGAGGGCTTTTTTACCGACGTCCAGTACCAGTTCTTGCGCAACGCCGCACACGGTGATTCCACACGCGTGGACTTCATCGACCGCGACCGTGCCGTGGTCCACAACGCCACCTACACCACCTGCCAGCGCACCGACGAGGCCAGCTGGCAGCCCGACTGGGTGTTGCGCGCCAAGACCATCCACCTGGACATGGCCGAAGAAGTGGGCACCGCCGAGGGCGCGGTGCTGGAGTTCAAGGGCGTGCCGCTGCTGCCGTTTCCGTACATCAGCTTTCCGCTGTCGGAAAAACGCAAGTCCGGCCTGCTGCCCCCGACCATCGGGGTGGACAGCCTCAACGGGCTGGAATACGCCCAGCCGTACTACTGGAACATTGCGCCCAACCGCGATGCCACGCTGCGCGCTGCCATCCGGGCCAAGCGCGGCGTGAGCGCGGGCGGCGAGTTCCGCTACCTGGAGCCCACCTACCGGGGCCAGCTGAGCGCCGATGTCATGCCCTCCGACCGCCTGCGCGGCCATGACCGCTGGAGCTACGCGGTGCAGCACCAGGCCACGGTGCAGACCGGCATGGGCGGCCTGGGGCTCAACCTCAACCTGAACCGTGTGAGCGACGACAACTACTGGCGCGACTTTTCCCGCGCTGGCCAGCAGCTCACCCAGCGCCTGCTGCCCGGGGACGCCACGCTGTCGTGGGGCCAGGGCGATATGGCCTTGCAACTGCGCACGCTGAAGTGGCAAACCCTGCAAGACACCAGCGCGCCCATCGTGCCGCCCTACGACCGCCTGCCCCAATTGCATTGGCGCTACACGCCCACCCAGAGCCTGGGCGGGGGGCTGGAGACGCGCCTGGAGGCCGACACCACGCGCTTTCGCGCCCAGCGCAGCCTGACGGGCCAGCCCAACGCCACGCGCAGCTATGCCCTGGCGCAGATCAGCCGCCCCTATCTGGCGCCCGCAGGCTTCATCACGCCGCGCTTGCAACTGCACGCCACGCAATACCAGTTTGATGGCCCGCTGGCCGATGGCCGCCGCTCGGCCAGCCGCGTGCTGCCCACCTTCAGCCTCGACAGCGGCTTGGTGTTCGAGCGCGAGGCCAGCTACCTGGGCCGCAGCTTTGTGCAAACGCTGGAGCCGCGCGCCTTCTACACCTACACGCCGTTCCGTGACCAGCGCCTGCTGCCGCTGTACGACACCGCAGCCAACGACTTCAACTTCACCACCATCTATACCGAGAACGCCTTTGGTGGCCACGACCGCCTGGCCGACAACAACCTGCTCACGCTGGGCGTGACCTCGCGGCTGCTCGACCCCACCACCGGCGCCGAGGCCGCGCGCTTTGGCGTGGCCCAGCGCCTGCGCTTTTCTGACCAGGACGTGACCCTGCCCGGCAGCGCGCCGCTGGATGAGCGCCTGTCCGACCTGCTGCTGGGCGCGGGCTTGCAGTGGACGCCGCAGTGGGGGCTGGACTCGACGGTGCAGTACAACCCCAAAACCGGGCGCTCCATCCGCTCCACCATTGGCGCGCGCTACAGCCCCGGCAACTACCGCACCGTCAATGCCGCCTACCGCTTGCAGCGCGGCACCAGCGAGCAAATCGACATCGGCTGGCAGTGGCCCCTCAACGACCTGTGGGGCGACAAAGGCCAGGAGCTGGGCGCAGGCCGGGGCCAGGGCGGTGGCCGCTGGTACAGCGTGGGCCGCCTGAACTACAGCCTGCAAGACCGCAAACTGGTCGATACCGTGGTCGGCCTCGAATACGACGGTTGCTGCTGGATTGGCCGCGTGGTGCTCGAGCGCCTGCAAAGCAGCGTCACCACTTCCAACACGCGGCTGCTGTTCCAGCTTGAATTTGTCGGTTTCTCGCGCCTGAGCCTGGGCGCCAGCCCGCTGGCCAGCCTGAAACAAAATATCCCGCGCTACCAATACCTGCGTGAGCAGGTCAGCACGCCCAGCCGCTTCAGCAACTACGACTGATTTTGAACGCTATGAACCACCGTGTCCTTGCCCTGGGCCTTGCCTGCCTGACCACCTTCGTCTCTGCGGGCGCCAGCGCGCAGGGGTTGCGCGCGCCGGGCGCTGCCAAACCTGGCGTCGCGCGCGCTCCAGCGGCCAGCGCCAAAGCGCCTGCGCGCACGGCCACCGCCGCTGCCGCCACCGCTGCGGCGGCCACTGCCGCCAGCGCACCGGCCACGCGCCAGGCCGACTACATCGTCGCCGTGGTCAACGCCGATCCCGTCACCAACAACGAGGTGCAGGCCCGCCTGGCCCGTGCCACCGAGCAACTGGCCGCCCAAGGCAACCCGCCGCCGCGCGAGCTGCTGCTGCGCGAGGTGCTGGAGCGCCTGATCCTGGAAAAAATCCAGCTGCAGCAAGCCACCGAAGGCGGCATCCGCGTGGACGACTACGCCATCACGCAGGCCGAGCTGGCCGTGGCGCGCCAGAACAGCGTCAGCGTGGCCGAGATGCACCAGCGTCTGAACGCCGACGGCATCACCCCGGCGCAGTTCCGTGAAGACCTGCGTCGTCAACTGACGCTGCAACGCCTGCGCGAGCGCGAAGTCGAAGCGCGCGTGCGCGTCAGTGAGCAAGACGTGGATATCTACCTGCGCCAAGCGCAGTCTGGCACGGGCGATGTGGCGGCGCTGGAGCTGAACCTGGGCCATGTGCTGGTGGCCGTGCCGGAAAACGCCGATGCCGCCACTGTGGCCGAGCGCCAGGCCCGTGCCCAGGCCGTGGCCGAGCAGGCCCGCGCGGGCCAGGACTTTGCCGCCCTGGCGCGGGAGTTTTCTGACGCGCCCGAGCGCGCCAGCGGCGGTCTGCTGGGCATGCGCCCCGCCGAGCGTTACCCCGAGCTGTTTGTGGCCGCCACCGCCGCACTGCCCGTGGGCGCCGTGGCCGGGCCACTGCGTTCGGGCGCGGGTTTTCACGTGCTGAAGGTGGTGGAAAAAGACAGCATCAGCACCGCCGCCCTGGTCACGCAAAGCCACGCACGCCACATCCTGCTGCTGCCCAATGCGCAGCTCACGGAAGCCGCTGCCGCCGCCCGCCTGGCCGACTACCGCCGCCGCATCCTGGCCGGTCAGGCCGACTTTGCCACCCTGGCGCGCGAGCATTCCAAAGACGGCAGCGCCAAACAAGGCGGCGACTTGGGCTGGTCTACCCCAGGCCGCTACGTGCCCGAGTTTGAAGCCGCCATGGACGTACTGCAGCCCGGCGACATCAGCGAGCCGCTGGTGTCGCGCTTTGGTGTTCACCTGATCCAGCTGATGGAGCGCCGCCAGGTGCGTCCCTCCGCGCGCGAGCAGCGCGACATGGCGCGCGACGCCGTGCGCGCCAAAAAGCTCGATGAGGCCTACACCCAGTGGGGCCAGGAGCTGCGCGCGCGCGCCTACGTTGAATACCGCGAGCCACCGCAATAACGGCCCCCCACGGCACCCCCTCCACCACCCCCTGCTGCATGAAACACATTCCCCGCAAACGCTTTGGCCAGCACTTCCTGTCCGACCACGGCATCATCGACGCCATCGTGGACGCCATCGCGCCCCAGCCGGGCGAGCCCATGGTCGAGATCGGCCCCGGCCTGGCCGCGCTCACCCAGCCGCTGGTTGAGCGCCTGGGCCGCCTGACGGTGATCGAACTCGACCGTGATCTGGCCCTGCGCCTGCGCCTGCACGGCCAGCTTGACGTGATCGAATCTGATGTGCTCAAAGTGGACTTTGCCCAGGTGGTACAAGCGCTGGGTGCTCCCAAAATCAGAGTGGTGGGTAACCTGCCCTACAACATCTCCACGCCCATCCTGTTCCATTTGCTGAAGTTTGTGGACGTGATTGCCGACCAGCACTTCATGCTGCAAAAAGAGGTGATAGACCGCATGGTGGCCTCGCCCTCCACGGGCGACTATGGCCGCCTGTCGGTGATGCTGCAATGGCGCTACGCCATGGAGAACGTGCTGTTCGTGCCGCCCGAGAGCTTTGATCCGCCCCCGCGCGTCGATAGCGCCATCGTGCGCATGGTGCCGCGCGACCAGCCCGTGGCGCTGGCGCCCAAACTGCTGGAAGAACTGGTACAGGTGGCCTTCAGCCAGCGGCGCAAGCTTTTGCGCCACACCCTGGGCCGCTGGCTGGAGGCGCGCGGCTTTGCGGGCGAATTCAACGTGCAGCGCCGCGCCGAAGAAGTGCCCGTGGCCGAGTACCTGGCGCTGGCGGCCAGCTTGCAGGCGGTGTAGGCCCGTTGGCAGGCGCCCCGCGCAGGTGGCGCGGCGCCGTCCATGCTGCGTAATTTGCTTTGTTTTTGATAGCTGCTCGCGCCCGACAGGCGGGCGTTGCAGGCTGTTTTGGCATGAAAAGTAGGGTGCCAGCACCCGCCTTCAGCGCCCCAGCAGCACCGGGAAGATTTTGCCCAGCCCCACGGCCATCACCTCCACCGACAGCGCCGCCAGAATCAGCCCCATGATCCGCGTCATCACATTGATGCCGGTCTTGCCCAGCACACGCGCAATCGGCTCGGCCAGCGAAAAGCACAGGTAGGTGGCCACCGCCACCACCACGCCGTAGCCCACCAGCGCGGTGTGCTGCCAGACGGTTTGCGCCCGGTCGGCGTAGATCACCACGGTGGACATGGCTGCCGGGCCGGTCAGCAGCGGAATGGTCAGCGGCACCACGGCAATGCTGGCACCGGCGGCGGCTTTCTCCGCGCCTTCCTCGAACTCGTTGGTGTGCGCCTTGGCCTCGGCAGGCTGGGCGTTGAGCATGTTCATGGCGCTGATCAACAGCAGCAGGCCGCCACCGACCTGAAAGCTTTGCAGCGAGATGTTGAAAAACTCCAGAATTTGCAGCCCCAGCAGCGCGCAGGTGGCTATCACGCAAAACGCGCTGAAGGCCGCCACCTGGATGGTGCGCTGGCGCTGCTGCGACGAAAAACCCTGGGTGTAGTGGATGAAAAAAGGCACGATGGCCAGCGGGTTGACGATGACCAGCAAGGTGATGAGGGGTTTCAGATCCATGCGGCCATCTTGCCACCAGGCGTGTTGGCGCACCTGCAAAAATGCCGGTTTTAAGGAGCACACCCGCATGCACAGCCAATCCATTGACCTCCAGGCCGCCGATGGCCAGCACTTTCCGACCTGGGTGGCCGTGCCCGAAGGCCCGCCGCGCGGCGCCATCGTGGTGCTGCAAGAGATTTTTGGCGTCAACCCACATATCCGTGCCGTGACCGAGCGCTTTGCCGCACGCGGTTACCTGGCTGTGGCGCCCGCCCTGTTCACGCGGGTGCAGCCGCTGGTGGAGCTGGGCTACAGCGCCGAGGACTTGCAGGCGGGCCGCGCCCTGAAGGCCGCAGTGGAGCAATTGCCCGCCGCGGGCGTGCTCCCCGACATCCAGGCGGCCATCGACTACGCCCACCAGCGCAGCGGCACCAAGGTGGTCGCCGTGGGTTTTTGTTGGGGCGGCCTGCTGGCCTGGCGCGCAGCCTGCACCTTGCAGGGCCTGGCGGGCGCGGCCTGCTACTACGGTGGCGGCATGACCAGCGCCGAGGAGGCGGCACGCCAGCCACGCTGCCCGGTGCTGGCGCACTTTGGCCGACATGACCAGTGGATTCCACTCGATGGTGTGCAGGCCTTTGCCCGCGCCCACCCCGACGTGGCGGTGCATGTCTATGAGGCCGATCACGGTTTCAACTGCGACCAGCGCGCCAGTTACGACGAGGCCAGCGCCATGGCCGCACGCGACCGCACGCTGGCTTTTTTCGACCACTGCCTGGCTTGATGCGGGGCGGCCTGGTGGCTGGCAATAGGCGACGGACGACGGGCGCGGGCCGCCCGTCCGGCGCTGGCCGCGCGCGCCTCAGCGCCCGAGGGTGCGCGCCAGGTAGCGCTTGCGCCAGAACAGCGCCAGCAGGGCCAGCGCAATCGCCGCCATGGTGCCCATGGCCCACCAGAAGCCGTTTTGCTGGTGTACCAGCGGTACAAACTCAAAGTTCATGCCGAAGATGCCGGCGATCAGGTTCAGCGGCAAAAACACGGCCGTCAGCGCAGTGAGCGTGCGCATGATGTCGTTGGTGCGGTGGCTTTGCACTGAAAAGTGCATTTGCACGGCGGTTTCGGTGCTTTGCTCCAGGCGGCGCACGTGGTGTACCACGCGCTCGATGTGCTCGAGCACGTCGCGGCTGCGCACTTGCAGCAAATCGTGCTCGCGCAGCCCGGCGGCGGTGGCGGGCACGGGCCAGGTGGCCAGCGCGTCTATCCAGTCCTGCACGGCGCTGCGCTGGTCTTCGCAGATTTCATCGAGCTGGTGCAGCGACAGCCGTGCATCCAGCAGCGCGCTCCAGTTGACAAAGCGCGCGCGCGGCTTGAGCAGCTCGCTTTGCCAGTGGTCCAGTTGGCGCGTGAGCGTGCGGCGCAGGTCGAGATAGCCGTCCACCATCAGGTTGACCAGGCGCAGCATCAGGTCGGCGGGACTGGCAGGCTGGCGTGTGCTGGGCGCAGGGTGGTTGCGGCTTTCGCGCGCATCGCCGCCGGGGATGGCGGCCAGCAGGCGCGCGGCATAGGCCTCGCGCACGGCGCAGTCGCTGGGGTGTACGGTCAGCAGCACCTGGTCGAACACGGCAAAGCCGACCGGGCTGGTGTCGATGCGCCGCAGCACGGGCGGGCCGCCGCGCGCCGGGGCGCTGCCATTGGTGTCGGCGCCGGTGGCATCGCTGCCGGGCGCGGCGCTGGCCAGGCGCCGGAACACCAGCAGGTCGTACTGCGAGGTGTAGTCGTAGTGCGATGGCAGCTGTGCATTGAGCAGGTCAGAGACGTGCAAGTCCACCAGCTGCACACCCGCCAGCGCTTGCAGGGCGTTTTGCACGGCGGGCAGCTGCGCTTGCAGCGCCGTGCGGGTGCAGGCGATCCAGACAAAGCCCTGCGCGGGCGCCTGGGTGGGCAGGGCGCCAAGCTCTTGCACGCCGCCGCTGTGCAGGTGAAAGATGCGCATTACTGAGGGTTAAATATGGCTCTATCGCTTGCTGGGTGAGCGCAAGTAGCTATCATTTTTGAAGAAGTCGGGCGGCATCACGGGCAAAGTAGGTGAGCACGCCATCGGCCCCGGCGCGCTTGAAGGCCAGCAGGCTTTCCATCATCACGGCGTCGTGGTCGAGCCAGCCGTTGGCGGCGGCGGCCTTGAGCATGGCGTATTCGCCGCTGACCTGGTAAGCGAAGGTGGGCACCTTGAATTCGTCTTTGACGCGGCGCACCACGTCCAGGTAGGGCATACCGGGTTTGACCATGACCATGTCGGCGCCTTCGGCAATGTCCAGGGCCACTTCGCGCAGGGCCTCGTCGGTGTTGCCGGGGTCCATCTGGTAGCAGTTCTTGTCGGCCTTGCCCAGCGCGCCGCGCGTTCCCACGGCGTCGCGGAAGGGGCCGTAGAAGGCGCTGGCGTACTTGGCGCTGTAGGCCATGATGCGGGTGTGGATGTGGCCCTGCACCTCCAGCGCCTCGCGGATGGCGCCAATGCGGCCATCCATCATGTCGCTGGGGGCAATGATGTCCACACCTGCCTCGGCGTGCGTGAGCGCCTGGCCGGTGAGAATCTCCACTGTCTCATCGTTGATGATGTAGCCGTGCTGGTCGAGCACGCCGTCCTGGCCGTGGCTGGTGTAGGGGTCGAGGGCCACGTCGGTCATGACGCCCAGGTCAGGGAACTCGGCCTTGAGGGCGCGCACCACGCGCGGGATCAGGCCGTCGGGGTTGAGTGCTTCTTTGCCGTCGGGCGTTTTGAGCGAGGGGTCAATGGCCGGGAACAGCGCCAGCACCGGAATGCCCAGTTTGACGCAGTCTTCGGCCACGGGCAGCAGCAAATCCAGGCTCAGGCGCTCTACGCCGGGCATGGAGGCGATGGCCTCGCTGCGCCCCTGGCCTTCGTGGACGAACACCGGGTAAATCAGGTCGTCGGGTGTGACGGCGTGCTCGCGTACCAGGCGGCGGGTGAAGGCATCACGGCGCAGGCGGCGCGGGCGGTTGGCGGGAAAGGGGGTGGGGCTGGAGAGGTGCATGGTGAAAATTGTGCCCCATCCCGCGCTTGAGCCTGGAGCGCTGGGAATGTGGGCACTGTCACCGGCCCCCCGTGGCCCTTAAACTGCCCCCATGCTTTGGGTCAAATCTTTTCACATCATCTTCGTGGCCAGCTGGTTTGCTGGCCTTTTCTATTTGCCGCGCATCTTCGTCAATCTGGCGATGGTGGCGCCGGGCTCGGTGGCCGAGCGCGAGCGCTTGCTGCTCATGGCGCGCAAGCTGCTGCGCTTTACCACGCTGCTGGCGGTGCCCGCGCTGGCCACGGGGTTGTGGCTCTGGCTGGGCTATGGCGTGGGCCGTGGCCCCGGCAATGGCTGGATGCACGCCAAGCTGACGGTGGTGGCCCTGGTGCTGGGCTACCACCATGCCTGCGGCGTGATCTTGCGCAAGCTGGTGGCCGACACCAGCCAGCGCAGCCACGTCTGGTTCCGCTGGTTCAACGAGGTGCCGGTGCTGCTCTTGCTGGTGGCCGTGGTGCTGGTGGTGGTCAAGCCTTTCTGAGCGCGCGGCGCGCGGCTGCATGGACACACCGACCGAATCGGCCCCCGCCCGCCACCAAACCTCGGCCTGGCCGCTGGCGCTGGTCTATGCCGCGCTGATTGTGTTTGCCAGCCTGTTCCCGTTCGATGGCTGGCGGGCGCAGGGCATTGCCCCGCAGGTGTTTTTGCTGGCGCACATTCCCCCGCCGTACTGGACGGGGTTTGACATCGCCATCAACGTCGTGGGTTATGCGCCGCTGGGCTTTTTGCTGGCGCTGGCGCTGTTGCGCACGGGTTGGCCGCGCAGTGCCATCCCGTTGGCGGCGTTGGCGGGCGCACTGCTGTCGCTGCTGATGGAGTTTTTGCAGATTTACCTGCCCCAGCGCGTGCCCTCCAACCTGGATTTGGTGCTCAACGCGGGGGGCTCGCTGGGCGGGGCCTTGCTGGCTGCGTTGCTGGAGCGCCTGGGGGCGATTGACCGCTGGAGCCGGTTTCGGGCCCGCTGGTTTGTGCCGCAGGCGCGTGGCGCACTGGTGCTGCTGGCACTGTGGCCCTGGGCGCTGTTGTTTCCGGCGGCTGAGCCGTTTGGTCTGGGCCAGGTGCTGGAACGCCTGGAGAGTGCGTTGGCCGATGTGCTCGATGGCACGCCTTTTCTGGTCTGGCTGCCCGAACGGGCGCAGGCGTTGCAGCCGCTTTCGCCCGCTGCCGAAATGCTGTGCGTGGCGCTGGGGCTGCTGGTGCCCTGTCTGCTGGCCTACAGCGTGGCGGTGCACACGGGGCGGCGGGCGGCGCTGGCGCTGGCCAGTGTGGCGGTGGGCGTGGCCGCCACGGCCTTGTCGGCGGCCCTGAGTTATGGCCCGGCGCACGCCTGGGAGTGGCTGAGCGTGCCGGTGCGTGCCGGCATTGGCATGGGCATGGTGCTGGCGGTGGCCACGCTGTGGCTGCCCCGGCGCGCCTGCGCGGTGCTGCTGGTGCTGGTGCTGGCCGTGCACCTGGGGCTGCTCAATGACGCGCCCACCAGCGCCTACTTTGCGCAAACCTTGCAGGCCTGGGAGCAAGGGCGGTTCATCCGCTTTTTTGGCATGGGCCAGTGGCTGGGTTGGCTCTGGCCTTATGCCGCACTGGTTTATGTGCTGCTGCGTGCGTCGCGCCGCGAGGTGGCTTCCTAAAATGCGCGCATGACCGATACCACCACCCCTACCGCGCCCGGCTACTTTGCACGCCACATCTTTTTTTGCCTCAACGAGCGCCCCAATGGCGAGGCTTGCTGCGCCCAGCATGGCGCCAAAGCCGCGTTCGAGCACTGCAAAGCCCTGGTCAAAGAGGCCGGTCTGGCGGGCCCCGGCCAGGTGCGGGTGAACAAGGCCGGTTGCCTGGACCGCTGCGCTGGCGGCCCCGTGGCCGTGGTCTATCCCGAGGGCACCTGGTACAGCTACGTCGATGCCTCCGACATCGACGAGATCGTCGAGTCCCACCTGAAAAACGGCCAGGTGGTAGAGCGGTTGCTCACGCCAGCGGAACTTGGGCGCTGATTCAAGCTCATACCCGTTTTATGGTCTTTTAGGCCTCCAGCGCTTTCTGGTCAAGCGCCAGCAGCTATGAAAGGAATAGCAATTTGAATGCCCAGACTGAACGCCTGAGCCTCTTCGGCGCCGCCGGCACCATCGAGGCCGTGCGCGATGCCGCCCATGTGCCCGAGGGGGCCGTGCCGCGCGGCGTGGCCGTCATCGCCCACCCGCACCCGCTGTTTGGCGGCACCATGGACAACAAGGTGGTGCAGACGCTGGCGCGTGCCTTTGTGCAGTGCGGCTGGACGGCGGTGCGCTTCAACTTTCGCGGCGTGGGCGCCAGCGTCGGTGCCCACGACGAGGGGCGCGGCGAGGCGCAGGACTTTCTGCGCGTGGTCGAGCAGGTTGCGCCCCAGGGGCCGATTGCGTTGGCAGGCTTCTCGTTCGGCTCTTTTGTCGCCAGCCACGCGCTGGCCGACCTGTGGAACGCGCGCACCATCGAACACGCAGTGTTGGTTGGCACCGCCACCAGCCGCTTCAACGTCGCCCCGGTGCCGCCGCAGGCCCACCTGCGCACCCTGGTCATCCACGGCGAGCATGACGACACCGTGCCCCTGTCCACCGTGCTCGACTGGGCACGGCCCCAGGTGCTGCCGGTCACCGTCGTACCTGGTGGCGGTCATTTTTTTCACGGACAATTGACACTGCTGAAAAACTTGGTGGTGCGCCACCTGCAATCGGGCGCCTG
The DNA here is from genome assembly GCF_028687295.1 of Simplicispira sp. NCBI lineage: Bacteria > Pseudomonadati > Pseudomonadota > Betaproteobacteria > Burkholderiales > Comamonadaceae > Simplicispira > Simplicispira sp. The sequence goes on along the minus strand of NZ_JAQUAL010000029.1, from coordinate 5,079 downwards.
AACCGCCCTGCCTTTCGTCCCGCCGCCAGCGTTGCCTTTGTGTGCGCTGGTGCGCTGCTCTTTTTTTCTGACTGATGGCTTGCCCACCCCATGAAACGCATTTTTTCTACCCTGCGCTCCCTTTTTCTGGCTGCGGCGCTGGTGCCCGTTGCCCTGTCGGCACAGGCCCAGCAGGCGCCCCAGCCGCCTGAAATCGCGGCCCATACCTACATGCTGGTGGACGTGACGGCCAACCAGGTGCTGGCCGCCAAGAACATCGACGCGCCGGTGGAGCAGGCCTCGCTGACCAAGCTGATGACCGCCTACCTGGTGTTCGACGCCCTGACCGCCAAGAAGGTGGATTTGCAGCAAAAGCTCCCCGTCAGCGTGCGCGCCTGGAAGATGCCCGGCTCGCGCATGTTCATCGACCCCAAGATGCAGGTGGCCGTGGACGATCTGCTCAAAGGCATGATCGTGCAGTCGGGCAACGACGCCACCATGGCCCTGGCCGAAGGCGTGGGTGGCACCGCTGAGAACTTCGTCAAGCTGATGAATGAACAGGCCAAAGCCCTGGGCATGACCGGCACCAGCTACAAAAACCCCGAGGGCCTGACCGAGCCTGGCCACCTGACCACGGCGCGTGATCTGAGCATCCTGGCCACCCGGCTGCTGCACGACTTTCCGCAGTACATGCACTACTACGCCACCAAGCAGTACAGCTACCCCGGCACCCCTGCCTCCAACGGCAACAACCGCAATGCGCTGCTGTTTCGTGATCCCACGGTCGATGGCCTGAAGACGGGCCACACTGCCGCCGCAGGCTACTGCCTGGTGGCCACGGCCAAGCGTGAGTTCCCCAATGTGGGCACGCGCCGACTGGTATCCATCGTGCTGGGCACGTCCAGTGAAAACGCCCGCGCCAACGAAAGCCAGAAACTGCTCAACTGGGGCTACACCGCGTTCGATGCCGTCAAATTGTTCGATGCGGCCCAGCCTGTGGCCACCCCCACCGTCTGGAAGGGCCAGAGCAACAGCGTGAAGATGGGCCGCCCCGAGGCCATCGTGGTGGCCGTGCCTGCGGGCAGTGCTGGCAAGATCACTACCCAGGTGTCCCACCAAGACCCGCTGGTGGCACCTTTTGCCAAGGGCCAGGCTATTGGCGCGCTCAAGGTCACGCTGGGTGAAGAAGTGCTGCGCGAGGTGCCTTTGACCGCGCTCGATGGCGTGGAGCAGGCCGGTGTGCTGGGCCGCGCCTGGGATGCCATCCGCATGTGGATTCGATAAAGGTTTTTGCTTGCCTTGCAAGCGCCTCGCTGCTACATTGGAAGGCTTTTCGGAAATTCCGAAGGGATTCACGTTTTCGTTTTACGTTTAGGGACGACATTCATGCCAACGATTAACCAGCTCGTGCGCCACGGGCGCGAGGTCGAAAAGACCAAATCCAAGAGCCCGGCGATGGAAAACTCGCCGCAACGCCGTGGTGTGTGTACCCGTGTGTACACCACCACCCCCAAGAAGCCTAACTCCGCTCTGCGTAAGGTTGCCAAGGTGCGCCTGACCAACGGTTTTGAGGTCATTTCCTACATCGGCGGTGAAGGCCACAACCTGCAAGAGCACAGCGTGGTGCTGGTGCGCGGTGGTCGTGTCAAGGACTTGCCCGGTGTGCGTTACCACATCGTGCGCGGTTCGCTCGACTTGCAAGGCGTGAAAGACCGCAAGCAGTCGCGTTCCAAGTACGGTGCCAAGAAGCCCAAGGCCAAATAAGCCCTGCGCTTTTGCACAGAAATTTTCGGTGCTGCTTTGCCGCGTGGCGCGGTAATTCGGCGTAGTGACCCCAAGCGCAAATGTCTTGCGTGGGTCGAGTAAGTGGGAGTCCTGATTGGCTCTCGCGGTGTCTGAAAAGATGCCAACTGAAGCAAAGATAGAGGTAAAAAATGCCACGTCGTCGCGAAGTCCCCAAACGTGAAATTCTGCCGGACCCTAAATTCGGCAACGTAGAGCTGTCCAAATTCATGAACGTGATCATGGAAGGCGGCAAAAAAGCAGTGGCCGAGCGCATCATTTATGGCGCGCTGGAACTGATCGAGAAAAAGCACCCTGACAAAGACCCGCTGGAAGCTTTCGTTGTTGCCATCAACAACGTCAAGCCCATGGTTGAAGTCAAGTCGCGCCGCGTTGGTGGTGCGAACTACCAAGTGCCTGTGGAAGTGCGCCCTGTGCGTCGCCTGGCCCTGTCCATGCGCTGGTTGAAAGAAGCCGCTCGCAAGCGCGGTGAGAAGTCCATGGCCCAGCGCCTGGCCAACGAGCTGCTGGAAGCCACTGAAGGCCGTGGCGGTGCTATGAAAAAGCGTGACGAAGTGCACCGCATGGCCGAAGCCAACAAGGCATTCAGCCACTTCCGCTTCTAAGCGATTGACCTGAAGTCTCGGTCAACGCACAAGGCTGCTGGCATTTTTGCCCGCAGCCTTGTTCTGGTTGAGGCGGTCACAAAATTTTCGGGCTGCGATGCAACCATGTGTGGCCTGACCCCCCTGTAAACACGACCCATCAAGGACTCACCATGGCTCGCAAGACCCCCATTGAGCGCTACCGCAATATCGGTATCTCGGCCCACATTGACGCCGGCAAGACCACCACCACTGAACGTATCCTGTTTTATACCGGCGTGACCCACAAGCTGGGCGAAGTGCACGACGGCGCTGCCACCACCGACTGGATGGAGCAAGAGCAAGAACGCGGCATCACCATCACATCGGCGGCCGTGACCTGCTTCTGGAAGGGCATGGACCTGTCCTACCCCGAGCACCGCTTCAACATCATCGATACCCCCGGTCACGTGGACTTCACCATTGAAGTCGAGCGCTCGATGCGCGTGCTGGACGGCGCCTGCATGGTGTACTGTGCTGTGGGTGGCGTGCAGCCCCAATCCGAAACCGTGTGGCGCCAGGCCAACAAGTACAAAGTGCCACGTCTGGCCTTTGTCAACAAAATGGACCGCACCGGTGCCAACTTCTTCAAGGTCTATGACCAGATGAAGCTGCGCCTGAAGGCCAACCCTGTGCCTGTGGTGATCCCGATTGGCGCCGAGGACAAGTTCCAGGGCGTGGTCGATTTGCTCAAGATGAAAGCCATCATCTGGGATGAAGCATCGCAAGGCATGAAGTTCGAGTACCAGGAGATCCCTGCTGAGTTGCTCGAATCCGCCAAGGAATGGCGCGAAAAGATGGTCGAAGCCGCTGCTGAAGCCACAGAAGAGCTGATGAACAAGTACCTGGAAGAAGGTGACTTGAGCGAAGCGGAAATCAAGGCCGGTCTGCGTCAGCGCACCATTGCCACCGAAATCCACCCCATGCTGTGCGGTACGGCTTTCAAGAACAAGGGTGTGCAGCGCATGCTCGACGCCGTGATCGACTACCTGCCCGCACCTACCGACATTCCGGATGTGACAGGTACGGACGACGAAGAAGCCCCCATCAGCCGCAAGGCCGATGATGGCGAGAAGTTCTCTGCGCTGGCATTCAAGCTGATGACCGACCCCTTCGTCGGTCAGCTGACCTTCGTGCGCGTGTACTCCGGCGTGCTGACCAAGGGCGACACCGTCTTCAACTCGGTCAAGGGCAAGAAAGAGCGTATCGGCCGTATCGTGCAAATGATGGCCAACGACCGCGTCGAAGTGGATGAAATCCGCGCCGGTGACATCGCTGCCTGCGTGGGCCTGAAAGAAGTGACCACAGGCGAAACCCTGTGCGATGTTGGTTCGCCCATCGTGCTGGAGCGCATGGTGTTCCCCGAGCCTGTGATCTCGCAGGCTGTCGAGCCCAAGACCAAGGCCGACCAGGAAAAAATGGGCATCGCCCTGCAACGCCTGGCTGCTGAAGATCCGTCCTTCCGCGTCAAGACCGATGAAGAGTCGGGCCAGACCATCATTTCCGGTATGGGTGAACTGCACCTGGAAATCATCGTTGACCGCATGAAGCGCGAGTTCGGTGTGGAAGCCAACGTCGGCAAGCCCCAAGTGGCCTACCGCGAAACCATCCGCAAGACCATCGAAGAAGCCGAAGGCAAGTTCGTGCGCCAGTCCGGTGGTAAGGGCCAGTACGGTCACGTGGTGCTCAAGATTGAACCCAATGAACCCGGCAAGGGCATTGAGTTCATCGACGCCATCAAGGGTGGTGTGGTGCCGCGCGAATACATTCCTGCGGTGGAAAAGGGTATCAACGAAGCTGTCACGCAAGGCGTGCTGGCCAACTACCCTGTGGTGGACGTCAAGGTCACGCTGCACTTCGGTTCGTACCACGATGTGGACTCGAACGAGCTGGCGTTCAAGATGGCTGCCATTTTCGGTTTCAAGGAAGGTTGCCGCAAAGCCAACCCCGTGATTCTGGAGCCCATGATGGCCGTGGAAGTCGAAACCCCCGAAGACTACGCCGGCAACGTGATGGGCGACCTGTCCAGCCGTCGCGGTATGGTGCAGGGCATGGACGACATCCCGGGTGGTGGCAAGGCCATTCGCGCTGAAGTGCCGCTGTCGGAAATGTTCGGTTACTCGACCACGCTGCGCTCGGCCACGCAAGGTCGCGCTACCTACTCGATGGAATTCAAGCACTACAGCGAAGCACCGCGCAACGTGTCTGAAGCCATCATGGCTTCACGGGCTAAATAAGCCCTTGGGGTCAGACCAGCTTTGCTGCTCTGACCCCCGCTAGCCAGATCGGGGTCAACCAGATTCTGTCTAGGTAAATTAGGTCAAAACAGCCTCTGGCCCTTACGCAGTAAGCGCTAGAAGCTATCGATTTAATAGCAAATATTTTGCAATCTGCGATCCGGTGCCGCTCCGTTGCCTGTGCAGGGCGAATCAGCAACCGGATGCAGACGTTAAACCACTACACAGGCATCGCTCTTTGGAGAATCGAAAATGGCAAAAGGTAAGTTTGAACGCACCAAGCCCCACGTCAACGTGGGCACGATCGGTCACGTGGACCATGGCAAGACGACGCTGACAGCGGCCATCGCTACAGTGCTGTCCGCCAAGTTCGGCGGCGAAGCCAAGGCTTACGACCAGATCGACGCAGCGCCCGAAGAAAAGGCCCGCGGTATCAC
>NZ_JAQUAL010000028.1:0-26775 GCF_028687295.1 Simplicispira sp. | reverse complement strand
TGACCTCGGTGGCCACGCCTTTTTCTTTCAGGCGCACGGCCTCTTCGACGGCGATTTCGTCAAAGGGGTTCATGCTCATCTTGACGTTGGCGATGTCCACACCCGTGTTGTCCGATTTGACGCGGACCTTCACGTTGTAGTCCACTACGCGCTTGACAGGGACCAAAACCTTCATTGCAGCGGCTCCTAGAGAGTTGATTGAATTGACGTTGACGTAAACCAAACCATTTTATGCCGCACCGCAGCACATCGGCTATGCATTTTCCCAAGGGTGGGTTCTGACAAAAAACGAACGGTCGTTCTTTTCTTGAATTATAGGCCAGCAGTGGCTACTTGCATTCACTCTGTGCCTTCGCGCGGCAGATCTGGGGTCTGCTGCGGCACAGCATTTTTCCAGGCTGCAGGCGTGGTCGGCTGCTCGCCCACCACATGCACAACGCGCTGCGGGTACGGAATGTCAATGCCATGGACTTGCAGCGAACGCAGAATCGCCAAATTGATTTGTGAGCGCAGGCCCAGCAAACCGTTTTCGGGGTCGGCAATCCAGAAACCTACGGTGAACTCCAGCCCATCGGCGCCAAACGCCGACAGCGAAACGCTGGGCGCAGGCTCACGCAGTACACGCTCGCTGGCCAGTGCCGCCTCAGACAACAACCGCATCACCAGATCGACATCGCTGCCATAGGCCACACTGACCACAGTGGAGTGCCACACGCGTGGATCGGCCAGCGAGAAGTTTTCTACCCGCTGGGTGATCAGCATTTCATTGGGCACGATGGATTCGCGTCCAATGCCCGAGCGGATCAGGGTGTAGCGGCCCGTGATGTCGGTAATGCGACCCTCAAAGCCATCGACGCGCACGTTGTCACCAATGCGCACACTGCGCTCGGCCAGGATGACAAAACCACTCACGTAGTTGGCAGCCAGTTTTTGCAACCCAAAGCCAATGCCCACGCCCACGGCCCCGCCCAGCACGGACAGCGCCGTCAGGTCTATGCCCACCACCGACAACGCGGTAATCAGGCCGACAAACAACAGCAGCGCGCGGGTGGCGTTGCTCAGCGCCTTGCGCACCGACAGCTCGCTGCCGGTGGCAGAGCGCAAAAACCGCGCTTCAATGCTCGATGAAATCCACAGGGTGGCGATCAGCACGGCTGCCGCCGTGACCAATCCTTCGATCATGGTGCGCACCGACATGGTGGTGCCGCCCACTTTCCAGATGATGTCGTCCAGGTCTTGCAACACCAGCGGCAACAGGCCCGTGACCCACAGCACCATGGCCAGCCAGGCCAGCCACGACAGCGTGCGCTCTATGGGCCGCACCCAGGGCGACTGCGGAAACGCCGCCTGCAACACCTTGACGCCCACGCGGATCACCACCAGCGCCATCAGCACCGGAATGGCGACCTTGAATGCGGCCACCGCAATCCATTGCAGCAACACAGCCTGCGCCAGGTACACCAGCCCCAGCAGCGTGAGTGGAAACAGCACGCCATCGAGCACCTTGCGGCCAAACAGGATGGAGCGCGAATCGCCCCTGTGCAGCGCCCGCCGCAGCCCCGACACCACCAGCCAAGCCAGCACAGTGCAACCGGCCAGGGTGCCCAGCTCAATCAACACCGTGGGATGCAGGAACGACTGGAACCAGCGCCCCACATCGTCAAACATCGGGGCGTTTTTACCCTGGGCCATCACGCCTTCCAGGAAGGACGGCGTTTTTCAGCAAATGCCTGCGCGCCTTCTTGCGCAGCCGCATCCATCATGTTGGCGGCCATGGTCTGGCCCGCCAGCTGGTACGCCGCGCCCATGCCCAGCTCGCGCTGCTGGTACACCAGGGCCTTGCCCATGGCCACGGCCACGCGGGGTTTATCGAGGATGGACTGGACGAGTTGCTCCACCTCAGCGGACAGGTTCGCGGCAGGTACCACCCGGTTGAGCAGGCCTTGCGCCAGCGCGGTGGGCGCGTCAATGAAGTCGCCGGTCAGCAGCATTTCCATGGCGCGCTTGGCCGGTACGTTGCGCACCAAGGGCACGCTGGGCGTGGCGCAAAACAGGCCGTAGTGGATGCCGCTGGTGGCAAAAGTGGCGTGGTCTGCGGCCACTGCCAGGTCGCACTGGGCCACCAGCTGGCAGCCCGCTGCCGTGGCCATGCCCTGCACCTGGGCAATCACTGGCACGGGCAGCTGGTGGATGCTGAGCATCACGCGGCTGCACTGGGCAAACAGGCGCTGGTACCAGGCCAGATCGGGGTGGGCCGCCATTTCTTTGAGGTTGTGACCGGCACAAAACGCCTTGCCCTGCGCCGCCAGCACCACCACGCGCGCTGACCCATCGCGGGCCACATCATCCAGCGCCTGTTGCAGCGCTGCCAGCATCTCGCCACCCAGGGCATTGAAGCGTGCCGGGTCGTTCAGGGTCAGGGTGACTACGCCGCGCGCATCGCGCTGCACATGCAGCGGTGCCGCCTGATCGGCGCCAGAGGTGTCAGGTGTCATGGTGTTTCAAGAAGCTGATAGCAAAAAAGCAGCGCAAAGCGCTGCCGAAAATGGGCACGGCCCGCGCCTGCATCACAGGTCGGCCAGCACCCGCAGGTGCGCCTCGACGCTGCGCGCCAGGGCGCTGGGCATGTAGCCGCCTTCCAGGCACGAAACGATACGGCCTTTGGAGAAGCGCCGGGCCACGTCCACAATGCGGTGCGTGATCCAGGCGTAATCTTGCTCGACCAGGCCCAATTGGCCCATGTCGTCTTCGCGGTGGGCGTCAAAACCGGCGCTGATGAAGATCATCTCGGGCTCAAAGGCCTCCAGGCGCGGCATCCAGGTCATCTCGATGATTTCGCGCACATCCATGCCGCGCGTGTAAGCGGCCACGGGCACGTTGAGCATGTTGGAAGCCGGGTTCTGGTCGCCGCTGTACGGGAAGAACGGGTGCTGGAAAAAGCTCACCATCAGCGCGCGATCGTCGCCCGCCAGGATGTCCTCGGTGCCGTTGCCGTGGTGTACGTCAAAGTCGATCACGGCCACGCGTTGCAGGTTGTAGCGCTGCAGCGCGTACTTGGCGGCAATGGCCACGTTGTTGAAGAAGCAAAACCCCATGGCCTTGTCGCGGCAGGCGTGGTGGCCAGGCGGGCGCACGGCGCAAAAGGCGTTGCTGATCTCGCCTGCCATCACGGCGTCGGTGGCGGCCAGGGCGGCACCGGCAGAGCGCAGCGCGGCCTTCCAGGTGTGTACGTTGATGGAGGTGTCGGGATCGACCTGGGTATGGCTGGGGCCGCCCGCCTCAACTTCTTCGCGCAGCCAATCGGTCAGGCCGCGCAGGGACGCAATGTGCAAGCGGCCATGTGCCAGCTCGATATCGGCCAGCGCGGCTTCGGGGGCCTCATAACGCTCCAGGGCGTCGCCCAGGCCCGTGATCAGCAAGCGGTCTTCAATGGCGTCCAGCCGTTCGGGGCACTCCGGGTGCCCCGGCCCCATTTCGTGTTTCCAACAATCGCGGTGTGTGAAATAGCCCGTCTTGCTCACAGTCTTGCCTCCATCGGTCATTTTTTCGGATAACGTCACGCCATGCATGCACAGCACAAAATCAAATCGCTTTTGGATCAGCTTAACACGGTGATTGTGGGCAAAAACGCTCGCGTACAAGACTGCGTAGCCTGCCTGCTGGCGGGCGGACACCTGCTGATCGAGGACGTTCCGGGGGTGGGCAAAACCACGCTGTCGCACGCGCTGGCCCATGCGTTCGGGCTGCAGTTTGCGCGCGTGCAGTTCACTGCCGACCTCATGCCCAGCGACCTGATCGGCGTGTCGGTGTATGAGCGCGGCAAAGAGGCTTTTGTGTTCCACCCCGGCCCGGTGTTCACGCAGGTGCTGCTGGCCGACGAGATCAACCGCGCCAGCCCCAAAACGCAAAGCGCCCTGCTCGAAGCCATGGAAGAAAAGCAGGTCTCGGTGGAGGGCGAAACCCGCGCCCTGCCGCAGCCCTTCTTCGTGATTGCCACGCAAAACCCGCAAGACCAGCTGGGCACCTATGCGCTGCCCGAGTCGCAGCTCGATCGCTTTTTGATGCGCATCTCGCTGGGCTACCCCGACCGCGCTGCCGAGCGCCTGCTGCTGGCGGGCACCGACCGGCGCGACATGGTGGGCTCCATGCTGCCGCAGCTCTCGGGCGATGAGCTGGCGCAGCTACAACGGCAGGTGTTGGCCATCCACACCGCCGAGCCGCTGTTGAATTACGTGCAAGACCTGATTGCCGCCACGCGCTCGGGCCGCTGGTTTGTGCAGGGGCTGTCGCCGCGCGCGGGCATTGCACTGGTGCGTGCGGCCAAGGCGCAGGCGTTGATCAGCGGGCGCGATTACGTAGCGCCCGACGATGTGCAGGCCATCATCGCCCAGACCATCGCCCACCGCCTGGTGCCCGTAGGCAGCGCAGGCCGGGGCGCGGTCGAACAAGTGCGCGCCATGGTGGACGCTGTTCCCCTGCCGTGAGCACACGGCCCATGCCCCCGGCCAGCACCGCCACCGCCCCCCTGCGCACACCGCACGCCACCCGCACCGCGCCAACCGGGGTCGCCCGCCGCCCACCCAGTGCCCTGCGCCAGCGCTTTGACCGCTGGTGGCAAGCGCGCCTGCCGCTGACCGACACCACGCTGCTGACCCAGCGCAACGTCTATATCCTGCCCACCGGCCCGGGCTGGATGCTGGCGCTGACGCTGCTGGTGCTGCTGATTGCGTCCATCAACTTCCAGCTCAACCTGGGCTACCTGCTCACGTTTTTGCTGGCTGGCAGCGCCGTGGTGGGCATGCACATCTGCCACGCCACGCTGCGCGGCCTGACGCTGCACCTGGCGCCGCCCGAGCCCCAGTTTCTGGGCCACAGCACGCTGCTGCAAGTGCAACTGGCCAGCGAGCGGCGCAGCCCGCGCTTTGGCATTGCGCTGGCCGTGCATGGCAGCGGCCACTGGGCCTGGACGGACGTGCCCGCACAGGGCAACGCGCAGGTGGAAGTGGCTTTCACGCCCACGCGCCGGGGGTTGCACCGCGTGCCCACGCTCACGGCGGAGACGCGCTTTCCGCTGGGCACCTTCCGCGTCTGGACGGTGTGGCGCCCGGCCGCGCAGGTGCTGGTGTACCCCGCCCCCGAGGCTGGTGCCCCGCCGCTGCCGCCGGGCACACCGCACCCCGGTGGCGCAGGCAGCGCCTCCAGCCAGGGCGCGGGCGAGTTTGAAGGCGTGCGCGCCTACCGCCGGGGCGACCCGCTGCAACTGGTGGTCTGGAAAAAAGCCGCGCAGGCCCTGGCCAGCGGCAGCGACGCGCTGGTCAGCCGCGACGCCCAGCACACCCAGCGCCACGCCCTGTGGCTCTCGCCCGAGCGCACCGGCCTGTCCGACCCCGAAGCGCGCATCTCGCGCCTGACCGCCTGGGTGCTGCAAGCCGACCGGCTGGGCCTGGACTACGGCCTGCGCCTGCCCGGCACCGAGATCGCCCAAGGCAGTGGCGCCGCCCAGCGCCAGCGCTGCCTCGAAGCGCTGGCACTGTGCTGAACAGCCCCATCCCCAGATGAAGCATGAAAATGGCCTCTAGCCCCCGTCAGATAAGCGCAAGCAGCTATTTATTTAATAGCAAATCGCAGGGCGCATGCTGCCAGCAACGCCCTCGCCTGCCCCGCCCCGCCGCCAGCGCTGGCGGCCCCCGCCTGCCATGAGCCTGCGCCAGACCCTTGCCAGCCTGCCGCGCGATGCGCGCGACACGCTGTTCCTGCTCGCCGTGATTGCCTGGGTGATTGCGCCGCAGGCGGGCCACCTGCCACTGTGGACCAGCGCGCTGGCCGCTGGCCTGCTGCTGTGGCGCGGCTGGCTGGCCTGGACGGCCCGGCCCCTGCCCCACCGCTGGGTGCTGCTGGCCCTGCTGGCCCTGGCCGTGGGCGCCACGCTGGCCACCCACCGCACCATCCTGGGCCGCGAAGCGGGGGTGGCGCTGGTCGTGGTGCTGCTGGCCCTGAAAACGCTGGAGGCCCGCGCCCGGCGCGATGCCCTGGTGATTTTCTTTCTGGGCTTTTTCACCATGCTCAGCAACTTCTTCTTCTCGCAATCGCTGCCCACCGCCGTGGCCATGCTGATCGCGCTGCTGGGGCTGCTGACGGCGCTGGTCAATGCGCACATGCCGGTGGGGCGCCCGCCGCTGGCGCAATCGCTGCGCACGGCGGGCACCATGGCGCTGCTGGGCGCACCCATCATGCTGGCGCTGTTTGTGCTGTTTCCGCGCATGGCGCCGCTGTGGGGCATGCCGGGCGACACCCTGAGCGCTCGCAGCGGCCTCTCGGGCAGCATGCAGGTGGGCAGCATTGCGCAACTGGCGCTGGACGACAGCGTGGCCCTGCGCGTGCGGTTCGAAGGCCAGGGCAATGCCGCGCCGCCGCAGTCGCAGCTGTACTTTCGCGGGCCAGTGCTGTCGCAATTTGACGGGCGCGAGTGGCAGGCCACCACGCTGCCCGGCGCCCTCAACTGGTCAGGCCGCATGGCACCACCCGCTGATTTGCAGGTGCAGGGCGAACCCGTGCGCTACGCCGTCACCCTGGAGCCGCAAAAACGCCCCTGGCTGATGGTGCTGGACGCCACGCCCGACAAGCCCACCCTCACCGGCATGGGCGCCTTCATGACACCCGAACTGCAATGGCTCAGCACCCGCCCGCTCACCGACGTGGTGCGCTACAGCGCCGTGAGCTACCCGCAGTTTCGCCACGGCCCACAGCGCTCCACGGCGCAGCTGCGCGCCCTGGCCGATTTGCCGCCTGGCTTCAACCCCCGTACCCTGGCGCTGGCACAAGAGCTGCGCGCCAGCCCCGCCGTGGCCAGCGGCGGCACGCTGGCGCTGATTGACGCGGCATTGCAGCGCCTGCGCACCGGAGGCTACCAGTACACGCTGGAGCCCGGCGTGTACGGCGAACACACCGCCGACGAGTTCTGGTTCGACCGCAAAGCGGGCTTTTGCGAGCACATCGCCTCGGCCTTTGTGGTGCTGATGCGTGCGGCAGGTGCCCCGGCGCGCATCGTCACCGGCTACCAGGGCGGCGAGCGCAACCCGGTCGATGGCTACTGGACGGTGCGCCAAAGCGATGCCCACGCCTGGGCCGAGGTCTGGATGCCAGAACACGGCTGGGTGCGCGTAGACCCCACTGGCGCCGTCTCACCGGGCCGCATCGGGCAGTTTCAGCGCTTGCAAGCGCCGCGCGGCGTGCTGGGCGAGGCCATGGGCGCCATGATCAGCCCTGGCATGGCCCAGCGCCTGCGCGCCACCTGGGAAGCCCTGAACAACCACTGGAACCAGTGGGTACTGAACTACACGCAAAGCCGCCAGCTCGATTTGCTCAAGGCACTGGGGTTTGAATCGCCCAGCTGGCAAGACCTGGTGCGCGCCCTGGCGGGCCTGGTGGGCGCAGCCGCCCTCATCGGTGCGCTCTGGACGCTGTGGGAGCGCCGCCAGCACGACCCCTGGCTGCGCTTGCTGGCCCAGGTGCGCCAGCGCCTGGCCCGCGCCGGGCTCACGCTGCCCGACAGCACCCCGCCGCGCACCCTGGCCGCCCAGGCCCGCGCCCACTTTGGCCCCAGCGCCGACGCCCTGTGCGCCTGGCTGCTGCAATGGGAACAATCGCGCTATGCCCCCGACAGCGCCAGCACCACCCACCTTGCCGCACTGCGGCGCCAGCTGCGCACCCTGCGCTGGCCCCACGCTCCGGCCCCCTGATGATGAAAGCCATGCTCAAACCCCTCTCTCTCGCTCTTTTTTTGATAGCTGGTAGCGCCCTGTCCACGGGCGCTATGGCCCAAAAGGCTTCTAAAAACCCACCCCCCAGCGCCGCCAGCCGCACCGTGCAAGGCAGCACGCCCTACGCCCAGCGCCCCGACGCCATGCAGTTTGCCGACGACCTGGCCGTGCGGCGCGACCTCGACCCCGAATGGGTGCGCGCCACGCTGGGCCAGGCGCGCTTTCTGGCGCAGGTGCCTAAGCTCATGCTGCCGCCCACGCGGGGCACGGCCAAAAACTGGGCCGCCTACAAAAGCCGCTTTGTCGAGCCCATCCGCATCCGCGCGGGCGTGCGCTTCTGGCAAAAAAACAGCGCCGCCCTGGCCCGGGCCGAGCGCGAATACGGCGTGCCCGCCGACATCATCGTCGGCATCGTTGGCGTGGAAACCATCTACGGCCAGCACATGGGCAACTTCCGCGTGATCGATGCGCTGGCCACGCTGGCCTTTGACTTTCCTGATGCGCACCCGCGCGCACAGGCCCGCACCGAATTCTTCCGGCGCGAGCTGGAGCAGTTCTTGAGCCTGGTCCAGCGCAACGGCACCGACCCCTTTGCGCCGCGCGGCAGCTACGCCGGGGCCATGGGCCTGGGCCAATTCATGCCGTCGAGCTGGGCGCGCTACGCCGTCGATGGCAATGGCGATGGCCAGATCGACCTGTTTGGCAGCGCTGAAGACGCCATCGCCTCGGTGGCCAACTACTTCATCGCCCACGGCTGGACGCCGGGCATGCCCACGCACTACGCCGTCAGTTTTGACCCGGCAGGCGCCGACATGGACACCCTGCTGGCGCCCGACATTCTGCCCACCTTCAGTGCCGCCAGCATGGCCGCCAAAGGCGCCATCGTGCAAGGCGCGGGCGCCCAGCACAGCGGCCCGCTGGCCCTGGTAGAGCTGCAAAACGGCGATGGCGCCCCCAGCTACGTGGCCGGCACCGAGAACTTCTACGCCATCACGCGCTACAACTGGTCAAGCTACTACGCCCTGGCGGTGATCGAGCTGGGCCAGGCCGTGGCGCAGGCCAGGGCGGGCGCCCGTTAGCGGGTGGCGGGCGCATTCATCGCAACGACACAGGGGCTGCGGATAATGGACGCCATCTGACCGCAAGATCGTCTTGCCCGCCAGCACCTACACACCGCTTTTCATGCACACAACGTCCCCGCTACAGGTTTCTGCCACCCCTACCGGCCCCACGCGGATCCAGACCGAGATCAACGACGCCATAGGCACCATCACCCTCGACCACCCCAGCAAGCGCAACGCTTTGTCCGAGCAGATGGTGCAAGAGATCATCCAGGCGCTGCACCAGTTCAAGGCCCAGGGCGTGCGCGTCACCGTGATCCGCGCGGCGCCCGGCGCCAGGGTGTGGTCGGCGGGCCACGATGTGAGCGAGCTGCCTGAAGGCGGCCAAGACCCGCTGAGCTGGCAAGACTCGCTGCGCACCGTGATCCGCGAGGTGGAGCTGTTTCCGGGCCCCGTGGTGGCGCTGATTGAAGGCGGCGTCTGGGGCGGCGCCTGCGAGCTGGTGTTTGCCTGCGACATGGTGATTGCCACACCCGAAGCCACCTTTGCCGCCACACCGGCCAAACTGGGCGTGCCCTACAACGTCACCGGCCTGCTCACTTTTCTGAACGTGGCGCCGCCGCACATCGCCAAAGAAATGCTCTTCACCGGCAGCCCCATGAGCGCCGCCCGGCTGGAGCGCCAGGGCGTGATCAACGCGGTGGTGCCGTCAGAACACATCACGGCCCATGTGTTTGACATGGCCCGCACCATCGCCCACAACGCCCCGCTGGCCGTGGGCGTGATGAAAGAGCAGCTGCGCATTCTGTCCAGCGCCAACGCCGTCTCGGCCAACGACTTTGAGCGCATCCAGAGCCTGCGCCGCGTGGTCTATAACAGCCACGACTACGCCGAGGGCATTCAGGCCTTCAAACAAAAGCGCCCGCCGCATTACCAGGGCGACTGAGCGCCCGGCTGCGGCACGGCGCACCTCCGGCCATCTGGCCTTGATGCAAGCGAAATAAGCCGCCATCCCTTGCACAGCAAGCGCCAGCAGCTATCAACTCAGGAGCAAAATCAGCGGCCCGACCTCAAAACCGCTGCATATTGCAGCTGTGCGGCTGCTGGATTTTGGCCGCTGGAATATCGCGCACCACCCGGAAACCGTAGCCCGAGCCTTCGACGTCAAACTTCACGCCCGGCTGGCCCTGCTTGTCCATCACGCCCACCACCAGCGGCTGCTGGAACTGGTGGTCGGCGGCGCGCATGGCACCGCTGCGCCCGGCCATCTGCACACTGGCCTGCTCCATCTGGCGGGCCACGGCCACGGTGTCCAGGCTGCCCGCGCGGGTGATGGACTGCGCCAGCGTCTCTACCATCAGCTGCATGCGCATGTGGACGTAATCGTCCTGCGGCTTGGGAAAGCGCTCACGGAACGACTGGTAGAACGCCTCGCTTTGCGCGCCCGGCACGTTGGGCAGCCAGTCGGCCACGGCCACCACCTTGCCCACGCCCGCATCGCCAATGGCCGCCGGGGCACCCAGGGCATTGCCGTAGAAGGTGTAGAAGCTGCCATCAAAACCCACCTCGCGCGCGGCCTTGACCAACAGCGTCAAATCATTGCCCCAGTTGCCCGTGACCACGGCCTGCGCGCCGCTGGCCTTGATCTTGACGGCGTAGGGCGCAAAGTCTTTGACGCGGCCCACGGGGTGCAGCTCGTCGCCCACCACGGCCACATCGGGGCGCTGGGCGGCCAGCTGTTTTTTGGCCTCGCGCAGCACGGCCTGGCCAAAGCTGTAGTCCTGGCCAATCAGGTACACGCTTTTCAGGGCCTTGTCCTCGCGCACCACTTCCATCAGGGCGGCCATGCGCATGTCGGCGTGGGCGTCAAAGCGAAAGTGCCAGAAGCTGCACTTTTCGTTGGTCAGGATGGGATCGACAGCGGAGTAGTTCAAAAACAGCACGCGCTTGCCCGGCTCGCGCTCGTTGTGTTTGTTGATGGCGTCCAGCAGCGCCGCCGCCGTGGCCGATGAGTTGCCCTGCATGACCACGCGGGCGCCGTCATCAATGGCCGCGCGCAGGGCCGACAGGGCCTCTTCGTTCTGGCCCTTGCTGTCGTAGCGCTGCACGGCCAGTGGCCGCGCGCCGCCCGCAGCGGCAGGCAAGGCCACGCCGCCGCGTGCATTCACCCGCTCGGTGGCCCAGAAGATGTTGCGAAACACCGCCTCGCCCGTGTTGGCAAACGGCCCCGAAAGGCTCTCGATCAGCGCCAGCTTGATGGGTGCGCCAGCGCTGGCCGCAGCGCCGGGGCGGGCCGCAGGCGCTTGCGCACTGGCCAGCGTGGGCACAGCGGCCAGGCTCAGGGCTGACAGCACAGCGGCCACGCTGGCGCGCAGCGGCGTAGCAAAGGGCCACAAGGAGACACGAAGGGAGTAGTTCATAAAAAAGACTTTCTTGGCCATCTCAGCCAAACAACCCCAGGGCGCGGGGCGATACAACACAACACGGCCCACCTGCCGCCAATGCAGCAGGCGGGCACCCGGCGATGGTAGCCACGCACGCAGTGTCGTTTCGGGCCAATCGGGTGACGATTTGTGGCGCCGTGCGCAGCGCCAGGGCCTCAGGCCTGCGCTAACATGGCTTTTCCGACCGCTCACCACTGGGGCAGACCGTGCCAACGCCCCGGGCCTTGGCACGGCTCTGGCCCCACCTTGCCATGGATTCAATGGACACCCTCTCTGCCGCACACGCCACCTTGCTGGTCAGCGCTCTGCTGGAGTGCTTTGTGGCCTCGGGCTGGCTACTGGCTGCGGCCATGCTGCCGCGCTTTCGCGTTGCCACCCTGCACTGGGCGGCCTTCTCGTTGCTGGTGGGCCTGGCCTTCTTCGGCTACCTGAGCAGCAGCCACTGGCCTGGGGTGCCGGTGTATGCCATCGGCAACATGCTGATGGTAGGGGCGCTTGCGCTGCAAGCTCGGGGGCTGCAACTGGAGGCAGGACAAACGCCCGCTGACCGGGTGTTCATCACCGTGCTGGCCCTGGCCGCGCTGGTGCAGGGTGCCTGGCTGGGGCCAGAGCAATCGGTCTGGCGCATTGTCGCCACCTCTTTGTTGCTCAGCGGCCTGTGCGCCTGGAACTGCGTGACCGTGCTGCGCTGCATCCACCAGAAAAACGCCCAGGCGCCCCAGGCGCCCCGGGCGCTGGGGGTGGTGTTGAGTGCGCCCTTTGCCCTGGCCAGCATGGTGTTTGCCCTGCGCGCCAGCACCGTGCTGCTGGCGCCTGAGCGCTTGATGGGCAACGCGCGAGCCGACCAGTCCATCAGCATGCCGGGCGCGCTGGTGTGGTTGTTCATTTCGCTGTGCATGGCCCTGGCGCTGCTGGGCCTGGTGGTCTACCAGCTCCAGCGCCAGCTCAGCCAGGCGGCCACGCACGACACCCTGACCGGCCTGCCCAACCGCCGCGCCGCCGACGAGTTTCTGACCCAGGCAGCGCTGCACGCCCAGCGCCACAGCACGCCCCTGTCGGTGCTGATGATCGACATCGACTTCTTCAAGAAAGTGAACGACCAGCACGGCCACGCGGGCGGCGACCAGGTACTGCGCACCCTGGCCCGGTTGCTGAAAAATCGCGCCCGCGCCTCTGACCTGGTCACGCGCTGGGGCGGTGAAGAATTTCTGATGCTGCTGCCCGACACCCCACTGGACGGTGCCCGCGACATGGCCGAGCAACTGCGCCTGGCCGTGCAAAACAGCCCGTTTCACTGGCAGCAGCACAACGTGCCCATCACCATCAGCGTGGGCGCCGCCACCTGGAGCGGCGGCCCCTTTCTGGCCAACGTGCTGATTGCCGATGCCGACAGCGCCCTCTACCGCGCCAAAAACACGGGCCGCAACCGGGTGTGCGTGGCCAGCGAGGTGGCGGCGGCGCCGGGCAAATAGGTTGCACCAGAAAAAAGCTATTTTTTTGATAGCTGCTTGCGCCCACCCCTATTGCGCTAGAGCCACTTTTGACTCAAAAATCACTCATGGCGCAGGGCGTCGATGGGATCCATGCGCGCAGCGCGGCGGGCGGGGAAGTAGCCAAACACCACGCCAATGCCCGCCGAGAACACAAACGACAGCACATTCACGCCGGGGCTGAACAAATAGGGCACGTCCATCACCCCGGCCAGCACCACCGAAGCGCCGGTGGCCAGCACGATGCCGATCAGCCCACCCAGCGCCGCCAGCACCACGGCCTCTATCAAAAATTGCAGCAGCACCTCACGCTCCAGGGCGCCGATGGCCAGGCGCAGGCCAATCTCGCGGGTGCGCTCGGTCACGCTGACCAGCATGATGTTCATGATGCCGATGCCGCCCACCAGCAGGCTGACGGCGGCCACGGCGCCCAGCAGCATGGTCATGACCTTGGTGGTGCCCGAGAGGGTGTCGGCCAGCTGCTTGGTATCGAGCACGTTGAAGTTGTTCTCATCGGCCTGCGCCAGCTTGCGCCGCTCACGCAGCAGCTCGGTCAGGCTGGCCTTGACGCGCTCGGGATCGCTGCCGTCCTGCATGGACACCAGCAGCGTGTTGACGCGGGTGTTGCCGGTCACGCGCCGGTGCAGCGTGTTCAGCGGGATCAGCACGGTGTCATCCTGGTCGTTGCCAAACGCACCCTGGCCTTTGGCACCCAGCACGCCCACCACTTCGCACGAAAAAGCCCGCACGCGCATCTGGGCGCCCACCGGGTCTTGCGTGCCGAACAGCTCGCGCCGCACCGTCTCGCCAATCAGGCACACGGCGGCGCCTGCGCGCAGTTCGTCGGTGGTGAACTCGCGCCCAGTGCGCACCGTCCAGTTGCCCGTTTGCAGCCAGGTGTTGGTGCTGCCGATGATGCTGGTGCTCCAGTTGCGGCCACCGGCCACCACGGTGCCGCTGGAGCGGGCCTCGGGGGCCACGGCCAGCACGCCGCCAATTTGCTGGGCAATGGCCTGCGCATCCGATTCTTTGAAGGCCGGTGCGCCGCCACCGCCGCCCGGCCCCATGCGCTGGCCCGGGCGCACTTGCAGCAAGTTGGTGCCCAAACCAGAAATCTGGTTCTGCACCGCCATGGTGGCGCCGTTGCCCAGCGTGACCATGGTGATGACGGCGCTGACGCCAATGACGATGCCCAAAATGGTCAAAAACGAGCGCATCAGGTTGCGCCGGATAGAGCGCAGCGCCAGCAGCAAGGTGTTAAGCCACATCAGGAGACCTCCACGGGGTGGGGGTTGGGCGCATCGCTATCGACCACGCCATCGACAAAGCGCACGATGCGCCGGGCATACGCGGCCATGTCGGCCTCGTGCGTGACCATGAGCACGGTGATGCCCTGGTCATGGTTGAGCCGCCAGAGCAGCTCCATGATTTCATGGCTGCGCTGGGTGTCGAGGTTGCCGGTGGGCTCATCGGCCAGCAGCACGGCGGGCTGGGTGACGATGGCGCGCGCAATGGCCACGCGCTGCTGCTGCCCCCCCGACAACTCGGCGGGCGTGTGGTGCTCCCAGCCCTTGAGGCCGACAGCGTCGAGCGCGCGCGCGGCGGCGCCGTGGCGCTTGCTGGCGCTCTCGCCCCGGTACAGCAGCGGCAGCTCGACGTTTTCTTGCGCCGACGTGCGTGCCAGCAGGTTGAAGCCCTGAAACACAAAGCCGAAGTAGCGCCGCCGCAAGAGCGCGCGCTGATCGCGCGTGAGCGACTCGACATGCTCGCCCAGGAACAAATACTCGCCCGTGGTGGGGCGATCGAGGCAACCGAGCATGTTCATGGCCGTGGACTTGCCCGAGCCGCTGGGGCCCATGATGGCCACGAAGTCGCTGCGCGCAATGTCCAGGTTCACGCCTTTGAGCGCCTGAAAGGCCAGCGCGCCCTCGCCATAGACCTTGGTCACACCGCGCAGGCGGATCAGCGGCTGCTCGGGGGTGGCGTTAGCGGGGCTGCGGGCGGCGTTGGTTGCAACACTGAGGGCAGCGCTGGCAGCGCTGGCGGCGGTGCTGTGGCTGGTGCTCATGGTGCAGCGCCAGCGGCGCGCTGGTCGGTGATGACGGCCATGCCGGGCTGCAACTGCTCGCCGCTGACCTCGGTCATGCGGCCATCGCTGATGCCCACCGTGACGGTGATGGGCTGCGCCGCCCCATCCTGGAGCACCCAGAGCTGGCGGGTTTTGCCCTGGGCGGCGCCCTTGTCGGCGTTGCCGGCGCCACGGCGCGCGCCCGTGCGGGGCATGCGCGGCATGAGCTGCGACATGATGCCGCCGCCCGATGCCGCCGCAGCCGGGCCCGCACCCGCTGGCGTGGCGGGCGTAAAGCGCAGCGCCGTGTTGGGCACCAGCAGCACGTCGTTTCTCTCGGTAGAGGTGATGGTGGCCGCCGCCGTCATGCCCGGGCGCAGGCTGAGGTCGGTGTTGTCCACCTGCAGCCAGGAGATGTAGGTGACCACGTTGTCGGTCTTGGTCGAGCCGTAGGCCACGCGGGTGATCTTGGCCGGGTACTGGCGCGAAGGGTAGGCGCTGACCGTGAAACTGGCCTTTTGCCCCACCTGCACCACGCCCACATCGGCCTCATCCACATTCACCTGCAACTGCAATTGGGTCAGGTCTTCGGCCACGGTGAACAAGGTCACGGCTTGCAGCGATGCGGCCACTGCGTTGCCCGGGTCCACGGTGCGCGACAGCACCACACCGTCGATGGGCGAGCGGATGGAGGCCTTGGACAAGTTGGTCTCGTCGGTGGACAGCGCGGCTTTGGCGTCTTCGACGCTGGCGCGGGCGCTGGCCTCGTCGGCCAGGGCGCGCTCCAGGGCGGCGCGGCCCGCATCCAGTTCGGCTGCCGAGGGCACTTTGCCGCCCGACAGGCGCGCCACTTCCTCCAGCCGCCCCAGACCGGCGCGGGCTTCTTTGGTGGTGGCGTTGGCCTGCGCCAGGCGGGCGTGGGCGGCGGCCAGCGAAGCGCGCGAGCGCAGCACCTGCGCCGACAGCTTGGCCGTGTCCAGCTCCACCAGCACCTGGCCTTTTTTGACCTGGTCGTTCACGTCCACGCGCACGCTGCGCACCGTGCCCGAAAGCTCACTGCCGATGTTGACCGAGCGCGTGGGCTGCAACGTGCCATTGGCCGACACCGTGAGCGTGAGATTGCCCCGGCGCACCTCTTCGGTCACATAGCGCGGCGCGGCGTTGGCGCGCTGCTGCGCCTGCCAGTAATAGCCCCCGCCTGCGGCCAACAACACGCCCGCCACACCCACCCAGAGCACCGGGCGCTGCCACCAGCGGCGTGTGGCCTGCGCGCCCAGCAGGGCGTCCAGGCCAGCGCCCGGCGGGCTGGAGGCCTTGCTGGGTGCAGGGTTGGCGGCAAGGGCAGCAGGGGTATTTTTGTCAGGTTCGGTCATGGCAAGCGTTCCAGGGGCACGAAAGGGGAAGGCTGCGCGGTGCAAGCCCGCACAGCGGTGGCATCACAAAGGCGACCAGCCGCCGCCCAGTGCCTTGTACAGGCGCACATGGTCGGCAGCGACACTGGCGGCGGTGCTGGCCACGCCGTCTTGGGTGGAGAGCAGCGTGCGCTGGGTTTCCAGCAGCGACTGGAAGTCGATCAGGCCGCTGCGGTAGCGGTGCTGCGCCAGCAGTGCGGCGTTGCCAGCGGCCTGCGCAGCCTCTTGCAGGCGCAGCAGCCGTTCGCGGTCGCCGCGCAGGGCGACCAGGGCATCTTCCACCTCTTGCAGCGCAGTGAGCACAGTGGCTTCGTAGTGGGTGCGCGCCTGCTCCAGGGTGGCTTCTTGCACGCGCCCCTGGGCACGGGCCGCGCCGCCATCGAGCAGCGGCACCGAGACGCTGCCCAGCAGCGCCGCCGCCACCGAGGCGCCGTTGGTCAGCGCGCCCAGCGTGAGCGCACTCAGCCCCACCGAGCCACCCAGCCGAAAACTGGGGTAGCGCGCCGCATCGGCCTGCGCCAGCCGCGACAGGGCGGCAGCAATGCGCTCTTCGGCCACGCGCACATCGGGGCGCTGGCGAAGGGTTTCAGCGGGAATGGCCAGCGCCAAATCCGGCGGCGGCTGGGGCACGGGGCGCTCGCTGGCCAGCAGGGCATTGAGGGCACCGGGCGCCTGGCCCGTCAGCACCGCCAGGCTGTGGCGCGACTGGGCCAGCGCGGCTTGCAGCTGCGGAATTTGCGCCGCTGTTTGTTGCGTGTTGGCACGCGCCTGCTCCAGCACCAGCGAGGTGGCCAGTCCGGCTTGCACGCGCCAGTCGGTCAGTTGCAGCGTTTCTTGCTGGCTGGTCAGGTTGCGCTGGGCAATGGCCAGGCGCTCTTGCTGGCTGCGCAGGGTGATGTAGTTGAGCGCCACTTCAGCGGCCAGCGACACCTGCGCCCCAGCCAGCGATGCAGCAGCAGCGCGGGCATCGGCCACGCTGGCGTCCACACCGCTTTGCAGGCGACCAAACAGATCGGGCTCCCAGCTGGCGTCCAGCCCCGCCTGAAAACTGTTGCCCGTGCTGCCACTGGCGCGTCGGCGCTGGGCCGAACCCGAGGCATCCAGGCTGGGCTGCAACGCGGCGCCCTGCACATCGGCCTGCGCCCGTGCCTGGCGCAGCGCGGCCTGGGCCTGGCGCACATCGGTATTGGCCTGCAAAGCCTGTGTGACCAGATCGGCCAGCACCGGGTCGCCCAGGCGCAGCCACCACTGGGCCAGCGGTGTGGGCTGGGGTGCGGCGGCCACCGAGGCGCTGTGCGCTGTGGATGGGGCCACTGCGGCGGCGCCGGGTTGCGCTGCGGGTGCGGAATTGGATGCACTGGCCGGGGCCAGATCAGCTGCCTGCGTCCAGGCTGCGGGCACATCCACACCAGGCGCTACTGCCTGCGGTGCAGGCGCCAGCGCGGCGCAGCCCGACAGCGCGGTCAACACCGCCATGGCCAATGCGCTGCGGCCTGCCAGAAAGCCCGCACGGGTTGGAGAAAAAGAAAAAGTCATGGATTGCGCTGCCCACCATTGCGATGCATTTGATTGTGCAGGCTGTGTGCAGCGCGCCCATGCCGCCTTGGTGAATGCACGGTAAAGCCACAGGGATGTGGCCCGGCACCCGGTCAGCGCGGCGCCTGCTGCGCCTCCAGCGCATCCAGTGGCCAGCGCGGCTTGACATCAAAGGCATAGTCGCAGCGCGCCTGCTGCTGGCCCGACTGCAAGCGCATGGCGGCGGCCATGGCGATCATGGCGCCGTTGTCGGTACACAAATGCAGCTCGGGGTAATGCACACGCACGCGCTGCTTGGCACAGGCGGCATTGAGCTGCTCGCGCAGCAGGCGGTTGGCGCCCACGCCCCCGGCCACCACGATGCGCTGCAAGCCTGTTTCTCTCAAAGCGGTGAGGGATTTTTTCACCAGCACATCGACGATGGCGGCCTGCGTGCTGGCGGCCAGATCGGCCTTGCGCGCCTCCAGGTCGTCGCCCAGTTTTTTGGCCTGTGTCATGACGGCGGTTTTCAGGCCGGCAAAAGAAAAATCGAGGTTGCCGCTGTGCAACAGTGGGCGCGGCAGCTTGAAGGCCAGCGGATCGCCCTGCTCGGCCAGGCGCGACAGGGCGGGGCCGCCGGGGTAGCCCAGACCCATGAGCTTGGCGGATTTGTCGAACGCCTCGCCGGCAGCGTCATCAATGGTTTCGCCCAGAATTTCGTAGCGGCCTACGCCATCGACACGCATGAGTTGGGTGTGCCCGCCCGACACCAGCAGCGCCACAAACGGAAACTCCGGCGGGTCAGCACTCAAAAAGGGCGAAAGCAAATGCCCTTCCAGGTGGTGTACGCCCAGCACCGGTTTGCCCAGCGCCGCACCCAGCGCACAGGCCACGCCCGCCCCCACCAGCAGCGCCCCGGCCAGGCCGGGGCCGCGCGTGTAGGCCACCACATCCACCTCGGCCAGGGTGTGGCCCGACTCGGCCATCACGGCCTGGGTCAGTGGCAGCACGCGGCGGATGTGGTCGCGGCTGGCCAGCTCGGGCACCACACCGCCATAGGCCTGGTGCATGTCGATCTGGCTGTGCAGCGCGTGCGCCAGCAGCGTGGGCACGTCAGCGCCCGTGCTGCGCACCAAAGCGACGCCGGTCTCGTCGCACGAAGATTCAATTCCGAGGATCAGCAAACTCATGGCGCGCAGTGTAGGGCTGTGCGCCCTAACCGCGCTGGCCGGTGATGTAGTGCTCCAGCTGCTCGATGATGAATTTTTGCTCCGAGATGATGTCTTTGACCAGATCGCCAATCGACACCAGGCCCAGCAACTGGCCCGCATCGTCCACCACGGGCAGGTGGCGCAGGCGGTTTTCGGTCATCAGGGCCATGCACTCCTGGCAAGAGTGCGTGGGCTGCACATACATGACGGCACGGGTCATCACATCGCGCACCCGCGTGTCGGCAGAGGTACGCCCCAGCAGGGCGATTTTTCGGGCGTAATCGCGCTCGGTGATGATGCCCACGATGGCGCCCGCCTCCATCACCAGCAAGGCACCGATGTGCTTGTCGGCCATCTGCTTGAGCGCGTCAAAAACCGACTCCGTGGGAGCAATCGAATGAACGGCTGCATCGGCCTTGGTCTTGAGAATTTCAGCAACGGTGGTCATGGACTTATCTCCCCCGAAAAACATGCACATGCACCGCCACAGTGTGTGCCAAGTTGCCCAGACCACGCAAGCCACTGCACATGCACGTTTGCCCCAAGCCGGGGACACCAGAGTGTCGATACTGAAACACTTGGCTTACCAGTGCGGGGTGTCGCCAAGCCCGCGCCAGGCCTACAGTGAAAAGCACTGGCAGCGCCTTTTGGCAGGGTGGCCGCCAGCGACCGCTTCACCACAGCGCCGGAAACACCGGCGCTGTGGCCGGGGGGCGGAAATGTCTTGTCGCACACCATCCATAAAGGAAGCTGCCATGAATACCGCACACACCCTCTGCGCCGCGCTGGCCGTCTGTGCCAGCGTAGGCGTCCAAGCCCAGACCCCCGCCGCAGGCGATGTTTACGGCCTGAACTTCGATGCCAATGCGGTCTCGACGCGCAGCCGGGCCGAAGTACAGGCAGAAGCCGTCCAGGCGCTGCCGCATTTCAAAGACTTCGCCCCCGACGAGGCCCAGACAGCCGCATCGGTCTTGAGCCGTGAAGCCGTACAGGCCGAAGCCGAAACCGCTCTGCGCACACACACCCTGGACACCAGCCCGTAAACCACGGCCAGCGCCCACCAAAGGCGCTGCCTGGAACGGCTGGCCCGCATATAGCCGCGCGTTATGAAGATTGGCCGACAATCGCAGCCCGATTGCACAACCTCTTCACGCTTCACACCCATGGGCATCAGCCAGTACATCAAGGAAATCGGGCGCGGCCCGCGCGGGGCGCGCCCCCTCACCCGCGCCCAGGCGGCAGATTTGCTGGGCCAGGTGCTCGACGGCGGTGTGACCGATCTGGAAATCGGCGCCTTCTGCCTGGCCATGCGCATCAAGGGCGAGACGGCCCCCGAGATGGCGGGCTTTCTCGACGCCACCCACCAGCGCCTGGCCCGGCTGCCCGCCAGCGACCGCCCGCTGGTCGTGCTGCCCAGCTACAACGGCGCGCGCAAGCTGCCGGTGCTGACGCCGCTGCTGGCGCTGTTGCTGGCGCGAGAAGGGTTGCCCGTGCTGCTGCACGGCATGCGCACCGAAGCACGGCGGGTTTTGGCATCCGATGTGCTTGTAGCCCTTGGTACACCTGCGCTAACAGCTCCTGAAAAGATAGCAAATGGCTGTGTCGCGCACATCGCCACGGGCACGCTGCACCCCGGCCTGGCACGGCTGCTGGCCGCGCGCGAGGTGATTGGCCTGCGCAACCCCGGCCACAGCCTGGTCAAGCTGATCAATCCCTGCGCAGGCGCCGCCGTGGTGGTTAGCAGCTACACCCACCCCGAATACTTCGACATGCTGCACGCCACCTTCGGCCTGCTGGGCACCACGGCACTGCTCTCACGCGGGCTGGAGGGCGAAAGCGCTGCCGACCCGCGCCGCTCGCCGCGCTACGACGCTTTTGTGGCGGGCACGCACCAGCTGCTGGACGAACAGCAGCCCGGCACCGCCAGCGAGGTGCCCGGCCTGCCCAGCGCCATAGACGTGGACAGCACCGCCCGCTACACCCGCGATGTGCTGGAAGGCCGCCTGCCCGTGCCCGCCGCGCTGGCGCAGCAAATGCAACACATCGTGCGGCTGGCCCAGCTGGCCGCACCGGGCCAGCCAGGTGCCGCCGCCTGACCGCAACACCGCACCAAGGCCACCTACGCACCCACACACCACTACGCCACCACGCACGCGCCCAGCCGCCCCCCCGGCGCGGCACGCACCTTGCAACCACCCCGTACCACCTTGTCTGCCCCACCATGACGACGACCCAGCCCCCCTCCTCCACCGCAACCACCGCCGCCGCCAGCACACCAGGCACCTGCACCTTGGTCGGTGCCGGCCCGGGCGACCCCGAGCTGCTGACGATCAAGGCGCTCAAAGCCATCCAGAGCGCCACCGTGCTGCTGGTGGACGATCTGGTGAGCGATGCCATCGTCGCCCATGCCGCACCCAGCGCACGCGTGGTGTACGTGGGCAAACGCGGCGGCTGCAAAAGCACGCCCCAGGCGTTCATTGAAAAACTCATGCTCACCGCCGTGCGCGAGGGCGAACAGGTGGTGCGCCTCAAGGGCGGCGACCCGTTCATTTTTGGCCGTGGCGGCGAGGAGGTGGAGCACCTGCGCGCCCAGGGCGTGCAAGTGCGCGTCATCAACGGCATCACCGCCGGGCTGGCAGGCATGACAGCGCTGGGCGTGCCGCTGACGCACCGCGCCCACGCCCACGGCGTGGTCTTCGTCACCGGCCACGCCAAACCCGGGGCAGCGGGCACCGACTGGCGCCAGCTGGCCGCCACCGCACGCGACGCGCGGCTCACGCTGGTGATTTACATGGGCGTCAGCGGCGCCGCGCACATCCAGCAGGAATTGCTCTCGGGTCTGGACGCCAGCGTGCCCGTGGCCATCATCCAGAACGCCAGCCTGCCCACGCAGCGCCATGCCGTCACTACGCTGGGCGCGCTGCACACCACCATAGAGCGTGAACAGCTGGCCAGCCCCAGCGTGATCGTGGTGGGCGATGTGTTGCAAGGACTGGCAGCGGCGGCGCAGGACGCACCGGCCCAGGCGCGCACGGCCTGAAACCATCGCGCCCCCCCGCTTCGCCCGCCAGCCAAGTGCGTCAGGCGGGCTCCCATGGGGGGTTCATCGCCGCAGCGCCGGTAGCGCCACCCCTTGGCACGCCAGGCAGGCACGGCCTCGGGCAGCGCCCCCGCGCACGTCAGGCAGGCACTGCCTCGACCATCGCCGCCATGGACGCTGTGCGCACCTGCTCAAAACGCTGGGCCAGTTCCTTGCGCAATGCCTTGCGCAGCAGGGCGGCATCCCAGCGGCGCTTTTCGTCGGCGGTAGTGGGATGCAACCGGGGCACGGCCACCGGCTTGCGGTCTTCGTCCACCGCCACCATCGTGAAAAAACAGCTGTTGACATGGCGCACCACCTGGGAGCGGATGTCCTCGGCCACCACCTTCACGCCCACTTCCATGGACGAGGTGCCGGTGTAGTTCACGCTGGCCAGAAACGTCACCAGTTCGCCCACATGGATGGGCTGCAAAAACATCACCTGGTCCACGCTCAGCGTGACCACGTAGCAGGTAGAAAAACGGCTGGCGCAGGAGTACGCCACCTGGTCCAGCAGCTTGAGGATGGCCCCGCCATGCACGTTGCCGGAGAAATTGGCCATATCGGGGGACATCAGCACGGTCATGCTGAGTTGGTGCGAAGGAATATTCATGCGCGCCATTGTAGAAATCGCCCCCGCTGCGCCAGCGCAGGCGGCCCCAGGCCCAGCGCCTACACTGGCGCGCATGTTTTCCTTCGATACCGTCATCATCGGGGCCGGCGCTGCCGGTCTTTTTTGCGCCGCCCAGGCGGGCCAGCGCGGCCTGAAAGTGCTGCTCATCGACCACGCCGAGCAGGTGGCCGAAAAAATCCGCATCTCCGGCGGCGGGCGCTGCAACTTCACCAACCGCGATCTGGACGCGAGCGCACCGCACAAGCACTTTGTCAGCCAGAACCCGCAGTTTTGTCGCTCGGCGCTGTCGCGCTACACGCCGCAGGACTTCATTGCGCTGGTGCAAAAGCACGGCATTGCCTTCCACGAAAAGCACAAAGGCCAGCTGTTTGCCGACCGCTCCGCCGAAGACATCATCGCCATGCTGCTGGCCGAATGCGCGCAGGGCCAGGTCGAGCGCTGGCAGCCTTGCAGCGTCAAAAATATAGCGTTTTTGGCCTCTGGGGCAGATGGGATGAGCGCGAGCAGCTATCAAATTGATACCGATCGGGGTCCCGTGCAGGCGCGCAGCGTGGTGGTGGCCACGGGCGGCCTGTCCATTCCCAAGATCGGCGCCAGCGATTTGGGTTATCGGCTGGCCCAACAGTTCGGCATCCCGCTGGTCGAGCGCCGCCCCGGGCTGGTGCCGCTCACGTTTGACGGCGCGGCCTGGGCGCCCTACGCGCAGCTGGCCGGGCTGGCGCTGCCGGTGCAGATCAGCACGGGGGCCAAAAAAACCCGCATGGCGTTTGACGAAGACCTGCTGTTCACGCACCGGGGCCTGTCGGGCCCGGCGGTACTGCAAATTTCCAGCTACTGGCAAGACGGCGCGCCGCTGAGCATCCACCTGGCGCCGGGCGTGGATTGGCCCGCCGTGCTGGCACAGGCCAAGGCACGCTCGCGCAAACTGATTGCCAACGAGCTGGCCCAGTGGGTGCCCAGCCGCCTGGCCGATGCCTGGGCCGGGCAAGACGCCGACTGGCAGCGCCCCATCGCCGAAGCCTCCGACAAAGCCCTGGCGCGGCTGGCCGAACGCCTGGCCCGCTGGGAGATCACGCCCACCGGCACCGAGGGCTACAAAAAGGCCGAAGTCACGCTGGGCGGCATCGACACGCGCGCGCTGTCCTCGCAAACCATGGAGGCGCGGCAGCAGCCGGGGCTGTACTTCATTGGCGAGGTGGTCGATGTGACCGGCTGGCTGGGCGGCTACAACTTCCAGTGGGCCTGGGCCAGCGCTGCAGCCTGTGCGCAAGCGCTGGCGGCGCCTGCGGCTTGATGGCGGCGGCACAAACGCTATAATGCTCGGCTTTGCTGGCATCGCCCCGTCGGCCAAATACTAGTTACAGACGGGGACAACCGCCGCGCAAGGTCTTGAGGCCCGATCTCCCCAAGACCCTCTGCGGGCAATATTTTGGAAACCATTAGCTAATGACCACTATCCGCGTAAAAGAAAACGAACCCTTTGACGTTGCTCTGCGCCGCTTCAAGCGCACCATCGAAAAGCTGGGCCTGCTGACCGACCTGCGTGCCCGCGAGTTCTACGAAAAGCCCACCGCCGAGCGCAAGCGCAAGAAGGCTGCTGCCGTCAAGCGCCACTACAAGCGCGTGCGCAGCATGCAGCTGCCCAAGAAGATGTACTGATCACCGGATTCCAGGCCCGCTTGGAACCCCAACCCGCGCTAGGGACGCCAAGCGCGGGTTTTCTGTTTTTCGGGTTTGCAAAAAGCCTTTCTGGCGTCGTTGCATCGCCTTGCCGCAGTTGAACTACTGTCTGCTGCGCTGCGCCTGGCCAGAAAGACTTTGTGCAAACCCTCTGCCTCTCTTATCGAAAAGGAAGCCGCCATGAGCCTCAAAGATCAGATCACCGAAGACATGAAAACCGCCATGCGCGCCAAAGACAGCGAGCGCCTGGGCACCATCCGCCTGCTGCTGGCTGCCATGAAGCAAAAAGAAGTCGATGAGCGCGTGGTGCTGGACGATGCCGCCGTGGTTGCCATCGTGGACAAGCTGGTCAAGCAGCGCAAAGACAGCATTGCCGCCTTTGAACAAGCCGCGCGCCACGACCTGGCCGACAAGGAAAAGAGCGAAATGGCCGTGCTGCAAACCTACCTGCCCCAGCGCATGTCAGCCGAGGAAACCCAGGCCGCCGTGCAGGCCATCGTGGCCGAGCTGGGCGCCAAAGGCCCCGGCGACATGGGCAAAGTAATGGGTGTGGTCAAGACGCGCCTGGCGGGCAAGGCCGACATGGGCCAGGTGTCTGCCGCCGTGAAGGCTGCGCTGGCAGGCTGAGAAATAGCTATCAAAAAAATAGCTGCTCGCGCTTGTTTAGCAAGCGCTGGCAGCTATTTTTGTATGTAAAACCAATTACAGATATTGCCGGGAAATCAGGCCTTTGGAGGCATCCGGCATGGCCGTGACGTGCAGCATGCCATCGGGGCGCCAGCACATCTCACCCGGCACAGCAGGCGTGCCATTCGACAAGAAAACCGCCGCGCGCTCCTTGAACTGGCCTTGCCCGTCGTAAATCTGCACCAGGTGCTGCCCCCGATCGGACACGTACACATAGCCGCTGCGGTCAATGGCAATGCCCTCTGGGTTGAGCATCTGCCCCGGTTGGCTGCCCAGCGCACCATAGGTGCGAACGACCTCGCCCTGGCGCGTGAAAACCACCACCCGGCCATTGCCGCTGTCCACCACATGCAAAAGGCCCTCGGCATCGAAAGCCATGCTCTCGGGGTAATTGAGGCCCTCGCCCTCGGTGCCAAATTGGCCCATGCTGCGCTGCCACTGGCCATTGCCATCGAATACCTGCACCCGATGGTGAAGCGGATCGCAAAAATACAGCAACTGGTCTGGCCCCACCACAGGCTCGTGGACGAATGAGAAATCGTCACGGTCTGGCCCGGCTTCACCAAATTGGGTCAGCAAAGCGCCCTGGCGATCGAGCACGATGATACGGCTGTTGCCAAAGTCAGCCACGTAAATGCGCTCGCCCAAAGTCACCGCACCCGAGGGCCAGTTCAGCGTGCCCACCGAGGTGCCTGCGCCGTCAAAAGTCCACTTCAGTTGGTTGGAGCTGTCGTAAAAACGCACCCAGTTGTTTTCTGGCGACCATTCGATGGCATTGCCAGCGTCGTCGTAGTGCAGATTGCGCACATCCGCGCGCAAATGGGCTGTCTGGGCACCGTCACTGCCGCCACAGCCGGTCACGGCTGCACTGGCCAAAACGGAGATGGCGCCCCCCAACCTGAGTAGTGCTCTGCGTTGCATAAATAAATCCTCTTTGTGAGCCGGAGCGACGACTTGGCATGCACCCATATTTTTCAGCACACGCTGCAATCAACCCGCCACTGAATTTCATATGGCCTGCAGCCATTTATGCCAGTGATTTCTTGAATATGGGATCGGATTGAAATAAAAATGCCCAAAGCGCCGATCAATGGTTTTATTAATCTTCGCGGCTTGGGAAAATTCCAGAAACGCAAATGTAGTAATGGCCCCCAGGTTGGGTGCCATCCACAGGGCTTTTGCCACGCAAGTCGGGAAGGGCAAAAGTGGTGCGGCCATCACCACCATAGTTGGGCCCCAGCAGGGCGAACAGTGCCTGATAGCGGTTGATAGGCAGCAACCTGCCATCGCACAGCATAAAACCACGGGGTGTGAAATTAAAAGCGAAGCAACACACTTCACCCAAGTAGTATTCCATGATGTTATTCCTGTGAATTTCAATACAGCGCCACAAAACGTGGCAAAACCAAAGTCACGGGAGCCCCAATACTTCTTGCGTCGATTTTGTATAAAAGCCGCCCGTGCCAAAGCTTTTTACTTGGGGCCAGCAAGGATCGTCAAGCAAAATTTGTCGGGCAGAAAAAAGGCCCCTGTTCTTCAGGGGCCCAGGTCTATTTGGCGCAAAGCATCAACTGCCTGCCACCTTCATCCGGTTAATGAGCAGCGAACCCACGGTTTTGGCGCCGTGGTTGTAGGCATCGGCACCCACGGCTTCAATGCCTTTGAGCATGTCGCGCAGGTTGCCGGCGATGGTGATTTCATGCACCGGAAAGGCGATCTCGCCGTTCTCTACCC